>NZ_BAAASJ010000002.1:0-141331 GCF_039532825.1 Streptomyces vastus | reverse complement strand
AACGTGCGGGCGGCTGCGGCCGCGGGCACCCCCGCTCCGGCCAGATCCGCGGCGGCGTTGACCCGCCGGGCGTACTCGACGCTATCGACACGATCACCACACACCATGTCACAAACCTACTACCCATTGTGACGCCCCTTACCCTCCGCGCGAGGAAGGAGTTCCAGTCGGCGGTAGCCGAGCGTCACCTCGAAGCAGAAGTTGCCCATTGCGTTGGGGGCGTGCTGTCTCCCGTCCTGGCGAACCTGGTCCTGCACTACGCATTCGATGCCTGGATGGCGCGGGAGTTCCCGTCCGTCTGGTTCGAACGGTATGCGGATGACGCGGTGCTGCACTGCGTCACCGAGCGCCAGGCCCGCCAGGTGCTGGCCGCGCTCACGGACAGGATGGTCGAAGTCGGGTTGCGGCTGCACCCGGACAAGACCCGGATCATGTACTGCATGGACGGCCACCGCCGCGGCTCGTACGAGCACACGGCCTTCACCTTCCTCGGGTACACATTCCGCGCCAGGAAGAACCGGAGTCGGCACGGGAACCTGTTCCTGGCGTTCGATCCGGCGGTCAGCAGGGACGCCCTGAAGAAGATGGGGCGGGAGCTGCGGTCCTGGCACCTGCACACCCGCTCGGAACTGTCCTTCCAGGAGCTCGCCCGCAGGATCAACCCTGTGGTGGCGGGCTGGCTCAACTACTACAGCCGCTTCAGGCCGTGGGAGCTGATCCCCTTCGCCATGCGCATCAACGCCTACCTGGTGCGCTGGATCCGCCAGAAGTACAAACGGCTCACGGCCAAGCGGAAGGCCCTCGCGAAGATGCAGGAGATCGCCCGGCGATACCCCCGCATGTTCGCGCACTGGCGCCTGACCACGGGTGCGGTATCGGCCTGATGATCAGAACGACAAGAGCCGTGTAACGGGCGACTGTTACGCACGGTTCTGTGAGAGCCGGGAGGTGAGATCCCTCCCGGCTACTCGGCAGGGGGCGATTCGATGCCCGGAGCCGTACGTTGCGGCGGAACGTTCAAGGTCTGGGTTCGCGAGCTGCGACTCAGTGTTTGTGCAGGTCAGGTTATGCCGTTCGGTAGTTGAATCCGGGCGGGGTTTCCGGTTGCTGGATTTTTGCTGGTTCTGTCGGCGTGGCTGGAGGACCCGGAGGAGCCGGGTGAGCGCGATGTAGAGGGCGGTCGCGGTGGCGACCATGGCGATAGCGAGGGTCTTGGCGCCGATGAGGGGGGACTGTCGGTATCCGGCGAAGACGAGCAGCCGGTCGCGCGCAGCTTGAAGTCCAGCACCTCACCTGCGGCAAGTGTGTCCATCACCAGATACCAGACGGGCACGAACAGTACGAGCAGCAGACCGGCGAGCCGGTTGCGGGTCTGCTGGGTCTGCTCGCGCACCGAGAAGGCGAGGTGGAGGAGTTCGCGCCGGTTCGTGTTCTTCGGTACCCAGGTGCCGCCTCGGGCTTCCTCCAGGGGACTTCACATCCTCAAGCGATCGCCCATGATGGGCACACCACGCAGGGTCGGGAGCTCCCCCGTGCTCCCGACCCGGACCCGTCCCCCCGTGGCCCGTCCCCGTTGTAGATGGGCGCCGCATGCGTTCCCCCGTTTTGGACCGCACGCGGCGCCATCTACTTTGTTTTACGGGCGCTCCCTCAGCATGCCGACACGCCTTCGGCTTGTCAATCAGACTTTACATACTCGCGCCGCTATCCTCGTCCGTAAACTTCGGTGCACAGTGAAGGCGCGCAGTGAAGGTGTGGCCGCGATGAGCGACCAGTGATGTCGACGGTGTCAGCGGCAAGGGGTGATCGGGTGGAGAGCCGGAGTCCGGCGAGCGGGCGCACCATCGCCCAGAAGCTCGACCACCTGATCGGCACGGTCCATCCCGCCGACCGGGGCCCGCTCAGCTACATGGAGATCGCCGAGGGGATCCGCACGAAGGCCGGGCCGGACGGGCCGACGGTGTCGCACGCCACGATCCAGAAGATCCGCAAGGGCGAGATCGTCGATCCGAAGGTCAGCACCCTCACCGTGATCGCGGGCTACTTCGGCGTCCCCGTGACCTACTTCTTCGACGACGCGGTGGCCGAGCGGGTCGACGCCGAGCTCGCCCGGATCAAGGAACGGGTCGAGTTGACCCGGGCCCAGCGGGAGCTGGTGAAGATCCTGGAGGACAGTGACGTACGGGATGTCGCGCTGCGCATGAACGGCCTGTCGGCCGGCAGCATCCAGGCGATCCGCGGCGTGATCGACCAGGCGCGCAGGCTGGAGGGGCTGCCGGAGCCGCCGCCCGGCCGCGCGCGGGACACGAAACCCTGACCTGCGAGCCGCGAGCCGCGCGAGCCCTGCGAGCCGTCTGTGGCCGGAACGTATCGGTGTGCGGTGCAACCGGCTCGGGGCGACTTGAGCACGCGCACGCCATCACCTAGGCTCGCGCGAAAATGCGTTCGCTCCGTTTGGCGGACAACGCTTCGGCGGAAGGTCATGGAACACCCGGGACTTCCGGCCAGCCCAGGTCTCCCCGGCCAGCGAGGACCGCATGCACATCACGCGCCGCCGCGCCCGCTGCGAGGCCGTCGCCGACGCGGTCGCCATCCCGCGCCCCTTCGACCTCGACGCCCTGTGCGAGGGCATCGCCGCCCAGCGTGGCCGTCCGTTGCGCCTGGTCGCGCTGGAGGGTGCTCCGGACAGCAGCATGCCCTGCGGGGTTCTGGTGGCCACCGAGAGCGCTGACCTGATCTTCTACGAGCCGGCGACCAGCGCCCTGCACAAGCTCCAGATCGTGCTGCACGAGCTCGCCCACCTGCTCCTCGGCCACGGCGGGCCGGACACCGACCGGCCCGCGTACGCCATCAGGCTGCTGCCGGACGCCGAGGACGACGAAGACAACGACAACGATCTCGGGATCGACCTCGACCAGGTGCTGCACATCCTCGGGCGCACCAGCTACAGCGGCAACGAGGAGAAGGACGCCGAGCTTCTGGCGACGATTCTCAGCCACCGCATCCTCGACCGCGAGGCCACCACGAACCCCGTGCTGGAACGGCTCGGCGACGCCCTCGGCCATCCCATCCGCACCTCCACAGACACCCCCCGAGACCGCAGATCGTGAGGGCGCGCGTATGACCACCGTGGTTCTGGTCCTGCTGTGGACGGTCGCCCTCTGGCGTGCCCCCTCGGCCGTACGGTCGTCGAAACAGCGCACCCTGTGGGTCGCCTTCACCGCGCTGACGCTCGCCATGACCCTGCGCACCCCGGCCGTCATGCACGCCATCGACGGCGGCACCGGCGTCAACAACCTGTCGACCCTGCTCAAGCACTACCTGGGCATCACGGCGGCGGCGGCCGTCCTGGAGTTCGTCTACGTCATCGCCCGGCCCCACAGCCGCACCGGAGTACGGCGCCGGGTGGCCGCCGTCGGGGCGACCCTGGCCGTGCTGACCATCCTGTTCGGCCTCGTACCGCGCCGGACCGAGGCCGAGGACTTCTTCGACCGCGCCGCCGGGTCCGTCCCGGCCACCGCCTACCTGCTCGTCTGGCTCGCCTACCTGGGCACCGCGATGGCCATGGCCACCTGGCTCTTCTGGGGCTCCAGCCGGCACGCGGGCGCGGGCTGGCTGCGCACCGGCCTGCGGCTGCTCGGCGCGGGCACGGCGGCCGGGGTGGCGTACGCGCTGACCCGCGCCGTCTACCTCGTACTGCGCCTCACCGAGGTGGCCGGGCCCGGCAGCGACGCGGACGCGAGCGCGGTCACCGACGCGATGAAGCACGCCGCCATCGGCCTGATCCTCGTCGGCAGCTCGATCCCGGCCTTGGGAGTGGCCTGGCGGGCGGCCCGGCACTGGCGGTACCTGCGCGCGCTGCGCCCCCTGTGGCAGGACCTGACCGGGGCCGTCCCCGAGGTCGTGCTGGGCGAAGAGCTGCGCCGCCGGGAGCTGCGGATGCGGCTGCACCGCCGGGTCGTCGAGATCCGCGACGCGATCCTCGCCCTCCAGCCGTACCTCTCGGCTGCCCAGCGGGACGCCGCCGAGGCCGCCGTGCCCGCTGCCCGGCGGGACCTCGCGGAGGCCTGCTGGATCGAGACCGCCCGCCACGCCAAGCTCGCGGGCCGCGCTCCCGACGACGCCGTCCAGCGCTGGGACACCGACTCCGCCGGCGATGACGCTGCCCTCGACCTCGAAGCCGAGGCCCAATGGCTGCGGCGGATCCAGGCGGCCCGGGCCGGCGACACCGTACGGGACTTCGTCCGTGCCCACAGCGCGTCCGAACACAGCGCGTCCGAACACAGCGCGTCCGAACGCAGCGCGCACGACAGAGACCTCGCCTCCCAGCAGAAAGCCCCCCGGTGACCAGCACACCAGCGACCAGCACCGAACCCGTTCCCGCCGCTCCGCCGGAGTCCCGCACCGCCCGCCTCGTCACCGACCACTTCGAGCCGAAGAACTGGATCGTCGTCGTCACCCTGCTCGTCGGCTGGCACACCGACGGACTGGCCGGGGTCGGCTGGGGGCTGTTCGGCGCGCTGTTCGCGGCCGTCATCCCGGTGCTCTTCATCAAGCTCGGTGTCCGGCGCGGCACCTGGGCCGACCGTCACCTCGGCAAGCGGCAGCAGCGGCTCGTGGTCATGGTCTTCATCATCTGCTCGGTCACCACCGGCACCGTGCTGATGAGCCTCCTGGGCGCCCCGTCGGCCATGGTCGCGCTCATCTCGGCGATGGTCACCACTCTGGTCATCCTCATGACCATCACCTTCGCCTGGAAGATCTCCGTCCACGCCGCCGTCTCCTCCGGCAGCGTCGCCATCCTCGCCCTCGACTACGGCCCCTGGCTGCTGGCCGCCTACCCCCTGGTCGCCCTGGTCGGCTGGTCCCGCATCGCGCTGCGCGACCACACGCCGGCCCAGGTCGTGGCGGGAGCGGTGCTGGGCGGGGTGGTGGCGGGGGTGACGTTCGGGCTGCTGCGGTGACGGGGAGCATCACGGGGGGCGAAGCCGATGTCCTCACCGCGACCGCGGCCCTCGGCTGGGGCTTCGAAGCGTGACTGCGCAATCCGAACAGCGGGGGCGGCTCCACGGTCACCGTCTGCGCTGCTCCGGAAGGCCGAGACGGCGGCGCAGTTCGACCGGGTCGGGGAGGGCGCGGATGTCGTTGCCCTCTTCTTCGGCTCGCAGGCGGCGGTACTCGCAGTCGTCCAGCATCGCCAGGATGCGTTCCCTGGCCGCTCCGCCTGCTGCCACGGGGTGCCGTCCGGCAGCAGTCGGGCGACGAGCAGGTCCAGGCGCGACAGGCTCAGGGACAGCAGCCGGTCGCGCTGCTCCAGCTGCCGCGGGCCGCCGACCAGGCTGCGCAGCCACAGTCGGTCACCGGGCCGCACCCGCCGGGGCGCACTCGTACACATCGAGCGGCATGGTGAGCCAGCCGCGCAGCAGCTCCCGCTCGTCCGCGCGCAACAGGTGCCCGCGGTCGGCGAGGAACTGCTTTGCCGCGCCGCCGTCGAAGATGACGAAGTCGGTGCAGAGGCTCGCGGCGGCGGGAGCGCCCAGAGCGCAGGTGAGAAGGCGGTCCAGGTATGGGCGCCAGGGGCCCCGCTGGGCGTGGGTGGCCAGCATGGCATACAGGGCCGGAGCGCGCTCTGGCAGCCGATGGGGCCGTGCTGCCTGGTCCTTCGCCCGGTAGCAGGCCTTGTGCTTGCGCCGGAGCCGCAGGGGCAGGGCTGGTTGCGGGACACCGCGGCCGCGGTGGTGGGTGGGGCTAGGAGGTCTTCGAGGGCCGGCAAGAGCGCCGCGGCGATGGCGGAGGCCGTTCGTGGGCTCGGGTCCAGTTGCCGGCGCACAGCTCGTATTCCGCGGCATCGCGGACGGCGGGCAGCGGGCCGGGTGACGCTTCCAGACAGGCGGTGACCAGTCGGCGGGCGGTGTCGCAGTCCCCGGTGCCTTCGGGGGCGCGGGCCCGCAGCAGCAGGGCGGCCGGGCGCAGGGCGGCGTCGGTGGCTGCCAGGGTGTCCAGGGCGGCCAGGGCGGGTTCCCAGGGAGGCGGGCCGGAGCCGGTGGGGTCGGCCCCGGAGCTGGGGGCGAGGCGGGCAGCGGCAGCGGCTGCTTCGGCTTCTTCGGCGACGAGGTCCAGCACCGCCGGTGCGGTGAGGCGGTGCCGTACAGCCGCCGCGACGGCGGCCGCAGCGTCGGCAGCCGGCGCTGCCAGAGCGGTGATGCAGGCCAGAGCGTCGGCGGCGTCCTCGAGCGGGGTGTCCGCCCTTGGAGTCAGCTTCCAGTGGGTCAGCAGCCGTCCGGGCAGGCCGAGTTCGTCGGCGAGGGCGTCGGCGGTCGCGTCGTCCGCGTCGCGCAGGGCCAGGACGGGGGTGTAGTAGGGCTGCGGCTGGCGGTGGCCGCAGCGGGACGGGAGGACCTGTGCACGCTCCAGGACGGTATCCGCGCACTCGCGCAGGGTTCCCGCGATCTCGTCGCGCAGGGTGTCGTCGGCCGCCTCCAGCAGCCGTACCAAGGTCAAGCTCAGGATCTGCAGTTGGGGTCGGCGGACATTGCTTCGTGTGGTGGTGGTCCAGAGCCGGGGCCGACGGTCCAGCCGGCGCCAGGTTCCGGCGGCCAGGAGCTGTGCCACCTGCGGGCTCCCGGCGGTACGCAGCGCCCTGCACAGCCCCGGAAGTGCGAGGCCACCCCACACACCCTCAGCGAAGCACCCCACAGCCCTCCCGTCAGCACCCCACACAAGATCGCCAACAGAGTCACGGCATTGGGGCTAGTCGGCGGTTCCGGGCTCCACAACCCATTGGCAGCGCTGTCCGGTGACGCTTGCGATCATGTCGTAGTCGGCGTCGTGGTGGAGCACGATGGCGTCGTTGTGCTCGGCGGTGGCGGCGACGAGCAGGTCGGGGAGGGACAGGGCCCGGTAGAAGCCGCGTTCGATCGCTACGCGCTGGACCTCAAGTGCGCGGTCGAAGACCCAGTCGTCACAGGAGAAGTAGTCGAAGCCGCGCAGCCATTCGGCCACGGCGGGGGCTTCGCTCTTGCCGCGAATGCTGTACATGAGCTCGTACTCGACGGCGGGACAGATCGCCAGCAGGCCGCGCTCGTGGAGTGGGTCGAGGGCCGGTCCGCCCGCCGGGTCCGTCCTGGGGTCCGGCATTGAGGCGATGTCAGGGGGTGGGCCGAATGGCGCGGGACGTCAGACCATCCGGTTCTGCCGGGCTGACGACGGTACCCGTATCGCCTACGCCACGGTCGGCTCGGGCCCGCCGTTGCTCAAGGCGGCCAACTGGCTGACCCATCTCGACCTTGAGTGGATGAGCCCGGTGTGGTCGCACTGGCTGGGCGGTCTCGCCCGCAACCGCCAGCTGATCCGCTACGACGAGCGGGGCTGCGGTCTCTCGGACCGGGCCGTGCCCAGCTTCACGTTCGACGACTGGGTCGACGACCTCGAGAGCGTGGTCGAGGCCACGGGGCTCGATCGCTTCCCTCTGCTCGGGGTGTCCCAGGGTGGTGCGGTGGCGGTCGCCTACGCCGCGCGCCGTCCCGAGCGGGTGAGCCGGCTGATCCTCGCCGGGGCGTACGCCCGAGGACGGCAGGTGCGGGCGCAGGACGAGACCGAGCGCGAGGAGGCGGACCTCGACCTGGATCTGGCCCGGGTGGGGTGGATCCACCAGGACCCCAGCTTCCTGCGGGTCTTCGCCTCTCAGTTCCTGCCCGAGGGCACGCCGGGGGACTGGGAGGAGTTCAGTGACTTCCAGCGGCGGACGACCTCGCCGGCCAACGGGGTTCGCTTCCTGGAGGAGTTCGCCCGGATCGACGTGTCCGACATCGCTCACCGGGTGGAGTGTCCGACGCTGATCATTCATTCGCGTGACGACGGGCGGGTGCCGGCCTCGCAGGCCAGTGAGCTGGCGTCTCTCATTCCCGACAGCCGGCTGGTCCTGCTCAAGAGCCGTAATCACCTGCTCACCGCGTTCGAGCCGGCCTGGGACGAGTTCCTGTCCCACATCGACGCCTTCCTGGCCGAGTGACCTCAGCGGCCGACAACCGGCCGGCTGCCGGGTTCGGGTCAGGCCGTAGGCCGCCTGCGGGCCGAGGGCGCGGCGGGCATTTCGACCTCCGCTGGGAAGCGGCGGGCGGCCAGCAGCACCCGGAGGACCATGGTCGGGGTCATCAGTGACTCCGGTCGAGCCAGCAGGTTCTGCACCCGTAGAGCCTGGCGGGCCACCGGGATGGAGGTGTGACAGGCCCGGAGCACCTTGTCGAGGTAGCGGTTGACGAGGTCGGTGCCGGTCGGCTCGGGCCCGCTGGTGCGCGGGTCGGCGAAGTCGGCCCCTGCTGCGATCTTCCACGGCACGTCGACCACCTTGGCGGCCCGCCGGTAGAAGTCACCCGCCAGGGCGGATGAGGCGGGGCCGTGGCGTTCGACGGCCTGGCCCAGGGCCCGGGCCTGCAGGGCTGCCGACGACATTCCCTGCCAGTGGACGGGGTTGAGGCTGCAGATGGCGTCCCCCAGCACCACGAACCCCGGCGGGGTCCGCTCCAGCCGCTCCACGCGGCGGCGCCGGCTGGTGGGCATCCGATGGCTCAGGACCGGCGTGAAGGCATCGGCCCGGGCGAGGACGTCAGCGATCACGGGCGACGGCAGGGAGCGGGCGAAGTCCTCGTACTCGTCCGGCTCGGTCGGGGGCACATCACCGTGG
This sequence comes from Streptomyces vastus, assembly GCF_039532825.1. Classification (NCBI taxonomy): domain Bacteria; kingdom Bacillati; phylum Actinomycetota; class Actinomycetes; order Kitasatosporales; family Streptomycetaceae; genus Streptomyces; species Streptomyces vastus. The sequence goes on along the minus strand of NZ_BAAASJ010000002.1, from coordinate 132,648 downwards.
AACGAGCATACGGTGATGATCCACCGGTTGCCCTCCACCGGCACCATCATGCCCACACGGTGGCTGCGGGTCGGGTCGTCGACCACGACGGCGAGGGTGCCGTCGAGATCGTCCGGTCGCCGCCGCACGATCCGGCTCCCGTAGGCTATGTCGACGCGGACGGCCGAGACCTCGGGTGCAGGGAATCCCGCTTTGGCCAGCTGGTCGAGGAAACGGGTGTTGCGGCCGGAGCAGTCGACCACGAGATCGGCCCGGTGCTCGGTTCCGTCGACCCGGACACCGGCCACGCGGTCGCACTCCAGGGTCAAGCGGTCCACCGCGGCCTCGTCGGTGAGGGACACGTTGGACCGTTGCCGCAAGAGCCGCTCGCGGACCGTGCTCTCCAGCAGGGGCCGGCTCATCGACATCGCGAGAAAGCCGAGGTCGGTCCGTACCCGGTAGGCGCCCGCCTGGTGCCACACCAGGTCCTCGGCGTCGAGAGGAACCGCGCCTGCTTGCACCAGTTCGTCGACGAGACCCGGGAACCAGCCGTCCAGCAGTCGCTGGCCGTGGGCCAGCAGTACGTGGGCGTGACGTCCCTGGGGAACGCTCCTGCGCGTGACCGCGTCCTGCGGCAGGCGGTCCCGTTCCAGTACCGTCACCCGGTCGACATGGTCACTCAGGACCCGTGCGGTCACCAGACCCGCCATGCCCGCGCCGATGACTATGGCGGTGGTGCCGTTACGCTCCCTCATCTCTCACCCCTCTGGCTCGAATCCGGGCCAAGGTGGCCCCGGGCCCGATGCTTGAACGGTGCCGGGCCGAGGAGCAGTCGTACGGACATCGCCCCCAGCCCGGCCTTCACCTCAGACGCGAGACACGAGAGAGAAGGACACACCATGCGACTCGACAACACCAGGACGTCCGGCCAGATCCGGACGCGGCGGGGGCTGGCGCTGCTGATCGCGACGGGGGTCGGGGTGGGCTCCCTGCTGCTGGGAACGGTTCCCGCGCACGCCAACGCCACCACCAAGCACGTCGCGTCGGACGGGCAGTCTGTCGAATTCAAGACGAGCGACAGCAGCCACGACGTGCGGGGCGACATCACGTTCACCGTGAAGGCGGACGGCAACTGGAAGATCGACGCGAAGGCGACCAACCCGCGCCCCGCGGGCCGCAACGTCCACTGGATCTGCGACCTGTCGTGGGACGCGTCGGACGTCAGGCACTCGACCGGGAGGAAGTGGGTGCCCCGCAAGTCGACCCGCACCCTCACCGCGGAGGCGTACGACCCCTTCATCCAGGCGGACTTCGCCACCATCGTCGCCCGCGGGACGGCCGACTGCGACATCGTCATCGGCTAGCCGGACCGAGCTCCGTCAAACCGTGACCTGCGCGAACGATGACCGCGTCACACGCGCTCTTCCCGAACCATTCGTGCAGGTCCACGGGCTCACGGACCCGGCAAGACCGTCGACAACCATGACGGAACGGCCTTCCGACGTGAGAGATCCCTGCCAGAAGACCACTGAAGATCTTGCCGAAGGGCCGTCCGGAAGCCGGGCGGCCCTTCGCGCCATCCGTCAGCGCGCGATCTCAAGGACGCGCCAGTCTTCCACGCGGGCGAGGACGTTGTCGCAGGTGGCGCGATGGGTGCCCCCGACGGCCGCAGACGGTTGGTGCACCAGCCCGTTGATGTCCCTGAGCGTCTTCTCCAGGAAGGCTTCGGCTTCGCCTCGTCCCCTGCGCGCGGCGCCGCCGTGGTACCTCTCCCGGCTGTCGAGCACGATCGCGGAGTACGACTGGCGAAATCCAAGCGCCGGCCGCTCCACCGACCGTACCGCCGTCCACGCCTGCGGGGCACGAACTCCCCTTACCGGAGCGGGTATCGGTTGTTGGAGCACATGCACTCGAAACCGGTTCGGGGACCGGGTGCGCACCCTCCCGTCGTCGGACGCGTCTGTCTGCCGGCTACTCGGCGAGGAAGTTGTAGAGGTGGGAGAGGAAGGTGGGCCAGGCGGGGTCGGCGGCGGTGAACAGGTGGTTGCGGCTTTCGAGGAGGATCAGTCGGCTGTCGGGGATGAGAGTGGCCAGTTCCAGGGCCTGTGTGACGGGGACTCGCGCGTCGTCGCGGGAGTGGATGATCAGCGTGGGGCAGGTCACCCGGTGAGCGATGCCAGAGACGTCGATGCGGGTGAACTCCTCCAGGAAGCGGAGACCGTTGGCAGGCGAGGTCGTCTGGCGTTGGTAGGCGGCGAACGCGTCCCATTCCGCGGGTGTGGCGTCGGCGAGGAACTGGGAGGCGAAGAAGCGCAGGAAACTGCTGTCCTGGGAGCGCCATCCGGCGCGGGCGATGTTCAGGTCGACCTGAGCGGCATCGCGCTCAGCGTCGTCGGCGGCCAGGATCTGCCGTCCCCGGGCGTAGGCGGCGGTGAGGACCAGCCGGCTGACCCGCTCGGGACGGCGCGCGGCGTAGGCGACCGCCACCGCGCCGCCCTGGGACACCCCGAGCAGAGGGAAGCGGTCGAGGCCGGCGGCATCGACCACGGAGTCGAGGTCGTCGACCAGGTCGTCGAGGGTGAAGCTGGGCACGGTCCATTCGGAGAGGCCGCAGCCCCGCTCGTCGTAGCGGATGAGCTGCCGGCCGCGGGTGAGACCGTCGAACCAGTGCGCCCACATCGGGGTGGTCCGGTCGAGGTCGAGGTGGGTCAGCCAGTTGGCGGTCTTCACCAACGGCGGGCCTTCGCCGGTGGTGGCGTAGGCGATGCGGGTGCCGTCGGCGGACAGGCAGAACCGGATGACCTCGTGGTCCGCCTCTGCCGCTGCCGTAACGGCGGGGACGGTGGGCAGAGTGGTGGAGGCCACCGTCACGCGCGCGACGAACTGATAGCCGCGCCCACGCACCGTGCGAATGAACTGCTGTCGCGTGGCGTTGTCACCGATCGCGAGGCGGGCGGTGCGTAGCCAGGGGGTGAGCGCGGCCTCGCCGACCGGGCGTCCGCGCCCCACCGTGTGGAGAAGCTCCTTCTTGGGCACGACGCGGTCGCGGTGCTCGACGAGGTGGCAGAGCAGATCCACGGCTTGAGGTTCGGTAGGGACCGGCTGCCCGTCACGGCTGAGCCGACGGCGATCCGTGTCCAACTCGTACTGCCCGAAAGAGTAAACCGCGCTGCCCACAAGTCTGACTGTATGCGTTTGTTCGATTCTGCGGGCGTCGAACGTCCGATCACGATGGTTGCTCGGCCGAGTTGATCAGGCACTGCCGGCAGATCAGTGTGCCGGTGCGGTCGACTCGGCCGGCGGCCGGGAATCCAGGGACCCGGCTGCCGGGGTCCGCGACGACTCGTCAACGCGCCGTTCGCAGCGGCGTCCGACGGAGTCTCGCCTAATGGAACCCGCCGGGTTGATCCTTTGCCCACCATAGGAACGCGGCGGAGTGCTGTTGGTTGGCGAAGCCATCCCCGGCCAGCGTGTGGAGGAGGTCGTTGCTCCACAGGATCAGCCGCCCGAGAGTCCAGTTCACCGACTCGGGCGCCGGCAGCTCAAGTCCGTAGACCATCCGCGCGATCTCGCGCTTGCCGCCCGCCTCCGTCGTGTACTTGAGGATCGACAGGAACCGGTCGGACTGCATGACGCAGAGAACCCTCGTGAGGAGTGCTTCCTTGAAGCCGGTCATGGCGAACGGCTTGGTGCCGTCCAGCAGATGCTGCACACGGTCTTCGAGCGGCACGTCATCAGGTCCGTACAGGAGGTACGCGATCGTCTGGCGGGTCGCCTTCCCGGCAGCGGCGTCGCCCATGTCGTTCCACGCGGAGTTGAAGGTGGCCTGGTTGCCGGGGCGGGCGCCGACGTCGGAATTGGCGAAGTCCTTGAGCACCCTCGGGTGACACGTCCGCAACCCGTCGGGGGAGAAGATCCTCTGGTACTTCGCCCAGTAGGCCGCTACGTGAATGTCGAAGTCCGGCTTGGTGGCAAGGTACTGCGACTTGAGCCGAGCCGCCCGTTCCAGCCACTGGGGCTCGACGTCCTCGGCTTTCGGGAAACGAGCCTTGAGGTCGCTGAAGGAATAGGACGGCGACGGCCTTTTCGTCGGGGGCGTGGGCTGCCGGTGCTCCCATTCGTAACCGCACCGGTGCTTGACGACCCGACGTCCGTCATCGAGAGTGCGCACCAACTCGATGTCCTCGTCGTCGCTGCACAACGGGCACATGGCCAACCCCACGACTACCCCCGCTCCACCAGTGCTCGCGCCTCACCATGAGCCGATGCGCTCTTCGCCCGAGGGCCACATTCTCACAATCTGGATCCGTCTCGATACCAGGTGCGTACATACCTGAACCGGCCTTTGTGTGGCCCCTCTTGATGCATCGGACGGTGTCGGTGGCGGGGACTTCAGGGCCCGGCAGCGTGCTGGTAGGCGCGGATCGAGGTGGAGCCGATGTTGATGTGCCAGTCGATGCTGTGCCCGGCGTCGCCGACGGGTGGACCAGGGCGCGTATACGGAATTGAGACCATCGTATGCCCCTCTCCCCTGCAACCCCAGAGCTGCCCAGCGTGTCCAGGAACGGGGTGGTGGCCGGACGTCCGGCGGTCGCACTCTCTGCCGCAGGTCGTGGCAGAGGCTTCATCTGTGGAGAAGAGGACTCGCCATGCTCGATCTCAGAGGTGTGTCGGTGATGGCGGTGATGGGCGGCATCCTGGTGCTGACAGGTTGCGAGGATTCGTCAGGCTCGCACGCCGGATCGGGGGCCCCCTCCACGTCGCCTTCCGTGAATGCCTCTGCCTCGGCAGGCGCCCCTTCGCACGTCCCTGCCGACACCACGCCCTCGGCATTTGCCGGCACCACGCCCACGCCATCGCGCACCTCTGCCGCCCCGGCCCGGGTGACGACTTCCCCCACTCCCGCCGGAACCGCCGCCTCCCCAGACCGTTCCGGCTGTCACAACCTGACCGCCACCGACGCGGTGAAGGCCGCTGTGACGCTGGCATACCAGCGGAGCTTTCCCCGCTTCACCCATATCCAGCCGGTGCCGGGGCAGTTCTTCTACGGCCAGTGTGGCGGCGTCCGCTACGCCGCCACCCGTTTCGAGTCCGCCCCTGGTGCCACGTACGAGGAACTTGTGAGCATGCAGGACGAGGGCGGCGCCACGAAGTACTTCCGCAGTACGTCCGCAGGGAACTGGAGCTACGTCGCCAGTGACGGTTTCCCCCGTGGGCCGCAGGGCTGCGGCGATGTCCCACAGATTCCCGAGGCCCTGGCCGCTCTCTGGGGGAACTGCTCGGTCATGTAGCCGAGCTTGTGAACGGCTGCGATCCGAGCAGCCTTCCGGTCCGGCTCGGCGGGCTCGTCGTGTTTCCGCTTCGCCGCCCTTCTTGGTGTCCTTGCCGCTGAACAGGAGCGGGGCCCGTCGCGCCGGGCCCGGTCCCTGACAGACCAGGTGAGCGGCGCGGTGGCGGGCTGCGATACCCGCGCAGTCCGGACGGGCGGAGACTTCCGGATTCCGGCAGTGACGACGGATCGTGCGCGGGGGCAGACTTCGCGCTGCGAAAGTGTGGAAAGGGAGCGGGACGTGAGGATTTTCCTGTGGTGCTGGATCGGCCTGTTCACCGCGGTATTGCTGCCTCTCGGCATCGCCATGCTCCGTGGCTGGGCACCGAGGAGGGCCCGCACACGGTGGTCCCCGGCGCGGATCCGAGTGCAGGGGGTCTCCGCGCTCGTCCTGTACGTGGGCGGCGTGGTGCCGGCGGCGGCCGAACTGGCGGGCCTACCCAGCGAGGCAGCCGGCATCCTGGGCTCCGCGACCTCACCCCACCTGCTGTTCCTGAGCCTCGGGTTGCAGGGCGGCGCGGCCATGACCGACTGGTTCGGACAGCGGACTCAGCCGCTGACGGGCCCGTCCGAGGCGCAGCCTCGGCGATTGGACTGACCCACATCCGGAAGGCGAGGGCCCACGGGGCTGAAGAGCCGGGTGCGAGCGAAGCACGCGCACCTGTTCACGTCTCCTGCGGCCGCCCGGCAACGGGCCTGCCACTGAACCGCCTTCTCTGGCGCACTGGTTACGCCCGTCACGACACGGAGGGAGGAAGAACTGTGACGGACGTCCACCGCCCGGTGTTCGAGTACGGCAGATGCCCACCGTGCTGTGCCCCGCGGAATGTCGACGACTTGGCATGTTGTTGTTTGTACCTCCTGCTATCCGTTCCATCCCACCGACCGCCAATCTCGCTGACAGACGGTCACCAGTGCCCGTGGGCTTGTAACGTCTGCCCTCTTGGGGCTGGGCGAGGCAACCATGGGGAGGGGCCGTGAGCTTGCCGGAGCGGGTGGAGCGCGTGTGCGAAGAACTGGGACGGGGGCACCTGCCCGACCTGGCGCGGGAAGCCGGCGCGCTACCGCTGTTGGAGCGGATCGTCGCGTCGGTCCGCGCGGGCATACCGGAACCGGAGGGGATGTCGGCGGACTTGGACTCCCTCGACGAGGCGCTTGCCGCACTCGGTATCGACGGTGTCACCGGAGCCGACCGCAGCTATGAGGAACTGCCGGGCACTGCCACCCACAGACCCGAGGACGTCTGGGTCTGCCCGGAGCGCAGGTGCGCCCGAGGACTGCCGGCCGCCGCGGACGGCCCTGTGCCTGTCTGTGCCGTACTGGGCACCCCTCTGGAACGAGTGGGGCTGCTCAGATGAACGCCTTCCTCGCGGAGTTCGGCAAGAAGCTCGCCGACCGGTGGATCGCGACCCTGGCCGCCCCCGGACTCTTCTTCCTGGGGGCGCTGGTTGCCGCCTACCGGCTCGGGCAGACGGGCGCACTCGACGTCCGCGACCTCCAGCAGTGGCTGAGCACTCTGGTGACGGGGAACACGAGTGCCGGAACCGTGATCTTCTGGTCCGCCATCGCCCTCGCGCTCGGTCTCGTCCTCGGCCTCACTGCTGCGGCACTGGGACAGCTGGTCGAACGCCTGTGGACCGTACCGGGCGGATCTTCTTTCTTCCGCCGGTTGACCGAGCGGCGCCGAGCACAGTGGACCGAGGCCGACGGCCGGGTCGGGGCGGCACGCGAGGCGGCGGCCAAAGAGCAGGGCCGGGCCGCCGCGGGCCTGCAGAACAACGTCCGCCGGGCATCCGCCGCGCTCGACAAAGCCCTGGCCGACCGCGACGCCATCAGCTTGCTGGAGCCGGAACGCCCCACTTGGGTCGGAGACCGCTTCCGTGCGGCCGACCTGAGAGTGCTGCGCTTCTACGATCTCGAACTCCGCAGCGCCTGGCCCCGGTTGTGGGCCCTCGTGCCCGACGGGCTCCGAGCCGATCTGGCAACGGCTCGCACGGCCTATGCCGAGTCGGCTCGACTGGTCGGATGGGGAGTCCTCTACGCTGTCCTCGCCTGCCGCTGGTGGCCCGCTCTGGCCGTGGCCGCCGTGCTCGCCACCGCGGGCTGGGTCCGCTCCAGGGCCACCGCAGGCGTGCTCGCCGACTTGGTGGAGACCGCCGTCGACCTCCACGCCGCCGAACTGGCCGAGCGGCTCGGCGTCACCGCGGACGGCACATTCTCGACCGACAAGGGCCGAACCGTCACCGCTCTGCTCCGCAAGGACACAGCCGCGGACGGCTCCTGACCCCACCACGCCTGCCGGCCGCTTCCGATCACCGACCACTCACCGGAGAGCGTGATGACCGCTCGTGACGAAGCCCTGCGCCTGCTGCGCGCCAGGGTCTCCTGGGTACGGGACGATGACGACCTGTCACAGACCCTGCGAGACGAAGCGGCGCTGGAGGCCGCACGGCTCGCGGCCGAAACAGTGCTCTCAACCGATCTGGAGGCGGCCACCCAACTGGGCTGGTACCACTGGCTACGCAGCAGGGCACTCTCCGCAGCCGAGGCCAACGGCGAGATCGTCCTCGCCGCGCAGCTGTTCGCCCCTGTGCTGCGCGCCGACCCGCAGGCCGACGTACCCTCCCAGATCGCGGGGGCTTTCCACCGCTCCGCCGCGAACCAGGAATGGTCAGGCGGCGGCCGGGCTGCGACGCTGAACACGCAGGGCGTCTACCTGGTACGCGCGTACGAGCAGACCGGCCACCTGCCCGCTCTGCTGCGCGCCGTGCAACTGTTGCGCGCTTCGGTCCACGCCACGGAGCCCGACGACCCTGAACACCCTGGACGGATGACGAACGTGGCGGCGGCGGTTCGCATGCTCGCCGAGCGGGCCAAGGACTCACCCAGCCTCACCGAGGCGGTCGAGCTGGGCCGCCAGGCCGCAGCGGCCACCCCGGCCGGGCACCCCCACCACGGACCTGTCCACTTCAATCTGGCCAACGCCTTGAACCGGCTCGGAGAGAAGACAGGTGACGTCGACCTGATGCACGAGGCGGCGACCTGCGCCCGCGCCGTCGTCGCCGCCACCGGGCCCACGGAGGCGGAACTTCCCGGCCGACTGGACCTGCTGTGCAGCGCTCTGTGCCTGCTGGGCGTGTGGACCCGCAGCACAGACCTGCTGGAAGAAGGCGTCACCCACGGACGGGAGGCGTTGCGCGCGGCCCCTGACGACCACGGCGACAAGGGCCGCTTCCTGACGAATCTGGCCAGTGGCCTAAGGCAATTGGGGGAACACACCGACCGCGTCGAGCTGATCCGCGAGGCCGCGAGTCTGGGCACCGCCGCCGTCGCCGCAACACCGCCTCGGGTGCCCTACCGGGTGCCGCGGATGATCGCGTCGGCGGCCCACTGGCGTGGGCTCGCGGAACGCACACACGAACAGCAGGCGGCCAGGAAGGCGCTGAGGACCGCCGAAGACGCGGTCGCGGAAGCGGCCAACGACCTGGTCCTGCGGCAACCGGCGCTCTCCGAACTCGCCCTGTGCCTGCAGATCAGCTACGAACTGACCGAGGAGAAAGCCCTTCTGGAACAAGCGGTCGCCGCCGCCAGGCAGGCAGCCGAGTTGGTGGTGTCCGATGACGAGCTGCGGCTGGTGCAACTGTCGAATCTGAGCACCGTACTGCGGCACCTGTACACGTGCACGGGACGGCTCGCGTTCCTCGAGGAGTCCATCACCCACACCCGCACGGTGATGGAGTCCATCCCGTTCACGCGTCCCGACCACGTGCGCTACGCGTCCGACCTGAGCGTGGCGACGCGGCTCTGGGCCGAGCGAACGGACCAGATGGAAGCGATCCTCACCTCGGTGTACTTCGCCCGAGAGGCCCTTGAGGCGCCGAACCCTCCTGGCGAGATCCGAGCGTTGCGTGAGCACCACCTGGCCGAGTCCCTCCGAGTCCTGTATCTGCGTACCCGGGAGACACCGCTGGTCGAGGAGTCCGTCGACCTGGGGCGACGAGCCGTCGGCGACAAGCCCCTGACACGTCCTGAACACGTCACCTATGCGGTGCAGCTGGTGAACTCGCTGCTCTTGCTGCACGAGTACGAACGCGACCCGGCGCTCCTGGACGAAGCCGAGGCAGTGATGCGGGCGGCAGTCGAGGTCCCGGCCCTGCCGCCGAGCCTGCGGGCGCGTTGTCTGCGGGCTCTGGCCGAGGTACTGGTACTGCGGACGGAAAAGACGGGCGACCACGTGTATGCGGCGGAGGCGCTTCGGCTGGCGCGCGGCACCTTGGACCTCGTCCCGGTCGAGGACGCCAGACGCGCGGACGCACTGTCCCACGTGGCGAAGACCGCACGTCTGGTTTTCGAGAGCAGCGGGGACCCCGCCGCCCTGGCCGAAGCGCACCGGTGTTTCCGGCAGGCCGCACAGTCTGCGACAAACAGGCCACTGCAGCGGATCGCGGACTACCGGGCGTGGGCAGCACTTCCCCCACTGGAAGACTCTGCCGTCGGCGACCGTCCGATGGCTCTTGAAGAGGCCGTCGCCCTGGTGCCGCGCGTGATGGCCGCGGGGCCGGATCCGGCAGACCAACAACACGCGGCAGTGTCCTTGGGGGGCCTCGCGACCGAGGCCGCCGCCGCGGCGCTCGAGGCAGGTGACCCCATCAGGGCGGTGGAACTGCTGGAGACCACGCGCGGTGTCCTGGCCCCCGTGGCCGCCGAGACCCACGCACTGGAGCTGCTGCGCACAGTGGACGACGCGCTTGCTGAGGAATTCGCCGCATTCTGCGACCGGCTCAACACACTGGACCGTGAGGCCGCCGCGGAGGCGCTCGAACTCTACGAAAGCGACAGCCCGGCCGGAGTCTCCGTCACCACGCAGACCTCCCGCCACGTCATCGGCAACGGGGCTGTAGGGGGCGCTCGCATCGAGGCCTACGCCGCCTGGGACGACTTTCTGACACGCGTCCGCGCACTACCCGGCATGTCCGACTTCCTGCGCCCTCGGATCGCGGAGCTGACGGCACAGGCCACCGAAGGACCGGTGATCATGATGCTCGCTCACAAGAACCAGGGCACCGCACTCGTCCTGACCGGTGAGACGCAGGCCCCGGTACGCGCCGTACCGCTGCCCGGCCTCGGCTCCAAGGAGACCGAAGAACTGGTGAGGCGCTTCTCCCAGGCCAGGCATACCGCGCAGGACCGTACCGCGGACCTGCCGACCCGACGCGCAGCCCAGGCCGAACTGCGCCAGATACTGTCCTGGCTGTGGGACACCGCGGTCGAACTCGTGCTCCTGGCCCTCGGCCTCGGCAGTGCCCCGCGCGATACTGACGAGGAGAGAAAACCCCGGGTGTGGTGGTGCCCGGTCGGCCTGCTCAGCTTTCTACCGCTGCACGCCGCCGGCCATCACACGACAGGCGCCGGAGCCGACGCCGGAGCCGTTCAGGCCATGCGCACCGCCATGGACCACGTGGTCTCCTCCTACACACCCACCGTCCAGGCACTCGCCCGTGCCCGAGCCCTGCGGGACGCCCGAACACCGAAGCAGGCCGACAAAACCTCCGAGCCCGGGGAACCGGATGTGTCAGGATCGGTGGTCATCGTCACCGAAGCCGGCGGGGACGGCCGGATACCCGCCCTGCCCGGCGCTCCCGCCGAGGCCCGCGCCGTTGCCGACCGTGCCCCCGGCGCGCTGCTCCTCGACCACCCCGAACGCGAGCAAGTGCTGGCCGCCCTGCCCAGGTACACCATCGCCCACTTCGTCTGCCACGGCCAGGCCGACTGGACCCATCCCACCCGCACCAGCCTCCTGCTGCACGATCACGACAGTCACCCCATGACACTCGATGCCATCCGCTCCCTCCGCCTTGAGAACGCACAACTGGCCTACCTGTCCGCCTGCGAGACCGCCGCGCCCCACCCGCTTCTCGCGGACGAGGCCCTTCACATCACCGCCGGTTTCCATCTGGCCGGCTATCAGCAGGTCATCGGCACGCTGTGGCCCATCGGCGACAAGGCCGCCCTGGACATCACCTGCAAGTTCTACGACGCCTTCACCCACCACGGCACCCGCCCGCCGGACCTCACCGCAGCCGCGTACGCTGTGCACCATGCCGTCCGCGCGGCGCGTGACCGCTTCGGGCCCACTCCGACTAGATGGGCCGCGCACATCCACTTCGGGACTTGACCCAGTGTTTTGGTTCGCTGGATGGAGCGTGGGGGGGCGTGTTCGCGTTCGATCATCCCTCTGGCGGTGACAGCGGTGACAGCGGTGACCGCGGCCAGGATCGCCCCCGCCTGCGGGCGTATGCAAGGCACCGCCGTCATGGCCCGCCCACCTGGCACCGTGAAGTCGCAGGTCAAAGGCTCGCTGGACCGGGTGGTCATGGACGTGTGGGCCGTGTGTCATTGGCACGCACAAGAAGGCCCTGAACCGCATTTCTGCAGTTCAGGGCCTTGAATCCGGACGCCCCGGCGTGGGACAGGGGACAAGGGAACCAGGGATGTCGCCGGTCAGCAGTGTTGAGCTGGTGATCGCGGACGCCCGCTCGCAGGAAGTGAAGCCGAGCCCGCCGGGGGCCGAGTACCGGCCCGGGTTGGTCGAGTCGCCCCGGCAGCCGCACCACCGCCAAGGAAGTCCCCGTCGGTGCCGTGGACCGGGGCCAGAGCGGCGGTCACCACCTCGCCGCCGTCGGTGATCAGGGCCATGTCCGGTGCCATGAACTCTGCCGGTCGAGGAGCCCCGCGTGCAGCTCGTCGGTGACGGTTGGCGGCGTGTTCGTCATGGCCTCGGCGTACTCCATGACGTCCCGCTCCAGCGGTGTGAACACCTCCGACTCCCGCCAGCGCGGCACCTGGCTCGCCTTGGCCAGGTCCAGGTTCTGGTTCTGGTTCTGCGCCTGGAAGTAGCCGACGTCGAGGCATCAGATGCAGCCGACCTGTGCGGCGACGGCCATGTGCGCGATCGACTTCAGGCTCACGTTGGCCGCATCCCAGGCGCCCACCTTGCCGCCGTACTCCAGGCTGTTCCTGGGCGACCGCGGGACTGTGTCACAGCACCTCGATGTTCTCGGCTACGGCGCCGAACTGCTTGATCAGGTTCTCCCTGAGCTCGACGGGGAGCTCGGCCTTCGGGACGCGGAGCGTCATGATGTCCTCCCTGGACGCTTGACTCGGTTGACTCGGTCGGCATTGAAGACACCGCCCGGCCGTGGATGTGACAACAGCCAGCGGGCCGTGTCACAGACAGAGGGTGCTGTCTCGTCCGAGGTATCGGAGACGGAGTACGGAGTTGAGATCAGGAAGGTGACGGTCATGCGCGTGTTCGTGGCAGGCGGGAGCGGGGCCCTGGGGCGGCGGCTGGTGCCGCAGCTGGTGGCCCGGGGACACCAGGTGACGGCGACGACGACGAGTGCGGCCAAGCTGCGCTTGCTGGGGGAGCTGGGTGCTCAGGGTGTCGTGATGGACGGGCTGGACGCGGTGTCGGTCGGTGAGGCGGTGGCCCAGGCCCGGCCGGACGCGATCGTGCACCAGATGACCGGACTCAGCGGCAAGCCCGACATGCGGCACCCCGACCGGTCCTTCGCCCCGACCAACCGGCTGCGCATCGAGGGTACGGACCACCTGCTGGCCGCCGCCGAGGCGACCGGCGTACCCCATGTCGTCGTACAGAGCTTCGCACAGAGCTACGGGCCCGGAGCGGGGCTGCTGACCGAGGAGGACCCGATCGACCCGGGTACGGCGCCGGTGGCGCGCAGGCTCTCGGCGGGTGTCCTGCACATCCAGGACGTGGTGCCCAAGGCCGGCGGCACGGTCCTGCGGTACGGCGGGTTCTACGGGCCGGGCGCCAGCGACGACGTGGTCAGGATGGTGCGCAAGCGGATGTTCCCGCTCGTCGGGGAGGGCACCGGCTGGGCCTCGTGGGTGCACCTCGACGACGCGGCGAGTGCCACCGTCCTGGTAGTGGAACAGCAGGCGAGGGGCGTGTTCAACATCGTCGACGACGAGCCCGCCCAGGTCCGCGACTGGCTGCCGTATCTCGCCGCGTGCGCGGGGGCGAAGCGGCCGATGCGGATTCCCAAGTGGCTGGCCAAGCTGCTGGCCGGGGAGTTCCCGGTGACCATGATGACCGAGGGGCACGGCTTCTCCAACGCCAGGGCGAAGCGGGAGCTGGGCTGGCAACTGCGCTACCCCTCGTGGCGGGACGGCTTCAAGGAAGAGCTGGGCGTGAGCCGGAAGACCGGAACGCCGGCATGACCAGGGCCGAGGCGTTCGAGGAACTGCGGCTGCTGCTGGTCCTGGCCGACGCGGTGCTCGACGAGCACGGGCATGACCATGGGCACGGCCGAGGCGCCGTCAGGCCGGGATGCGCGGCCGGAAGCGCGAACAACCGCTCGGCAACGTCGGCGACGCCGTGTCGCAGCGGATCGCCGCGGCCGACTTCACCGTGGAGCCAACCCGCACCATGGCACTGCGGATCGGCGGAAGAGTCGGCATCGAACTGGCCCACCCGAGCGGGTAAGCCCAGAAATAGCCCTGGGCCAGATGGCCTGGTGCCGAGCATGGCCAACACCCGGCAGCCTCGCCCGCCGACGCACGGCTACCGGACCACCCCAGCCGCACGGTGACCGATTCCGGCCGCTGCCCGGGCCGGGCGACGGCCGTTCACGGCGTGCCCTCCGGCTCGTCCTCGACCGTCACGCCCTGCCAGAACGCGACGTGGTTCTTGATCCGGCGGGCGAGCGGGCTCGGGTGGGGGTGGTACCAGGCCGCGTTCCGGTTGGTCCGGCGGTCGACCGTGACGGTGTGGTAGCGGGCGAGCCCCTTCCAGAGGCACAGCGACCTGCTGCGGGTCTCGGTGAAGTACTCGCGGTGCAGCGTTTCGGGCGGGAAGTAGTGGTTGCCCTCGACGGTCACGGTGCGCGGGGCTTCCGCGATCACGGTGCCGTTCCATACTGCGCGCAGCATTGCTGGGCTCCTCGTCATGCGCGGGGTGGGTTCCTCATCTCCGGAACCCTAGGCGGGAGCGAGGGTGCGGCTCAGTAAGGGCGCTCACTGTTCGTCCCGGCCAGGATGCGGCAGATGTCGGTGTCCGTACACTCCGCCGGGTCGGTCGCGGCCGCCCGCTCGGCGAGTGCGCGCAACGCGGTGCGGGTCTGGCGCAGTTCGGCCAGGTGCCGCTCGATGTCGGCGAGGTGCCGCTCGATGAGTGCCGCGACTTGTGCGCAGGGGGAGGCCCCGGCATCGCGCAGCGCCATGGTCGCTGTGCCGGCCTGCTGGACAGGGCCGACGTGGCGGTCGCCCGCGCGGCACCCGCCGCTTCGCTGTCCGGCCTGCGCGTGGACGAACTCCTGCCGGGCCACAGACCGGCGCGCGTCCACGCGGAGCAGACCGTGCGTCACGCAGCCGACCACATGACAAACACCGAAACTGACGCCCTCCCGGTGCTGGACGAAGAAGGACGTGTGGCCGGGGTGCTCACCGCAGTCGACATCGTCGCGGCCCTCGCTGACCATCCGGCGCAGAAGCAACATGCTGGCACGAGGCCGCAGGCCCCGCCCACCGTGCTGCCCGGGCCCCCGCCCCGCCGGGATTACCGCGGCACGGCAGTGCCTCGACCGCCCACCACTCACGCGCTCACCGAGGTGACACTCACGTCCGGACCACACTGCGGGCACCGTCACAGCCGGCCACGTAGTCCGCTTCGAAGGTGCGGGTCCCGTCGCCGGTGAGGGCGGTGACCCGTCCCGACCGCTCGGACGACCGCACTTCGCAGACCGTGTGGTCCCGCAGGACGACGGCACCGGCCTCCTGGGCCCGTGCTGCGAAAGTCTCCTCCAGTGCCGACTGGGGGACGCCGAGGACGGGCGGGCCCTCGACCGTGGGTGCAGGGATACGCAGCAGGGGCATGCCGGCGAAGTGGAAGCCGGTGGAGCGCCGTGCGCGCGGGTCCCCGGGGTCCGTGGCGTCCGGCACGCTGAGGTAGCCGCGGCGCAGCAGAGTCTGCACGGTGCGGGCGTGCAGCGTGCCGGCCCGCGGCGCGTCCCGCGGTTTGGTCTCGGCCTCCAGCACCACGGTGTGGACGCCGCGTTCGGCCAGTTCCGCGGCGAGCAGCATGCCGACGGGGCCTCCGCCCACGACGAGCACCTGTGCCCTTTCTGCCGACGGCTTCATCGTGTGCTCCTCACCGGGAGGACCGCTCGGCGGTGGTGGTGGCGGCCGGCCGGAGTTCGTCGGCGATCCCGGCCTCTGCCTCCGTCACGGGTGCCTCGCGGGCGGGTCCGGTCGGCCACCGGCGAGCGGCGGCGCTCGCCGGCGTCGACGGCGCTGCCCGCCAGGGCTGTGATCAGTGCGCAACCGGCGAAGGCCATTGCGACCCAGCTCGGCGAGAGGTAACCGTGGCCGGCGCTGATGGCCAGTCCGGCGGCCCACGGCCCGACCGCGTTGCCGATGTTGAACGCCGAGATGTTGCCGGCGCTGGCCAGGGTCGCCGCGCCCTTGGCCTCGTTCAGGACCCGGGTCTGCAGGCCCGGGTTGATGAGGAAACCGGCCACACCGAACACGATCAGCGTGGCGGTCATCAGGACCTTGTTGTGCGCGGTGACGGAGAACGCCGCGAGGGACACACCGAGGACGACCATGCCAACCCACAGGGTGCGCATCAGGTTCATGTCGGCGAACCGACCGCCGAGCACGCTGCCGCAGAGGGTGCCCACACCGAACAGGACGAGGAGGATGGGTCCGCCCGATGCGATCTTCGCACCGGCCAGGCTGGCACCGGAGCCATCTCCGTTGCTCTGTTTGTCTCCGCACTCGCCATCACGCACGCATCCGATTGACCTGTTCTCAGCCCCGGCCCGATTGTTCTCGCAGCTCTGCCCGGCACGCTGAGGTGGCCTGGCTGGCCTAAAGTGTGCGCTTTGACGGACCACGTGGGGGTGGGATGTGCAAGGCGAGATGCTTGCGGACCGGTACAGCTTGATCGAGCCGCTCGGCAGCGGCGGCATGGGCCAGGTCTGGCGTGCCTGGGACAGCGCGCTGGGCCGGGAGGTCGCGGTCAAACTCCTCGCCGCCTCCGCAGGCGATGAGGGCGCGGCCGAGCGCTTCCGGCACGAGGCGCACACCGCCGCCCGGCTCACCCATGCCAACATCGCCGCGGTCTACGACTTCGGGCACGCCGCCGGCGGCCGCCCGTTCCTGGTCATGGAACTCGTCCGCGGCCACAGTCTGGCCGAGCTACTCGACGCCCGGGGGTGGCTGGAATGGGAGCAAGCCGCCGATCTTGGCGCGCAGGCGGCGCGTGCCCTGGCCGCCGCGCATGCCGCGGGGGTGGTGCACCGCGACGTCAAGCCCGCCAACCTGCTGCTCAGTGACGACGGCGTGCTCAAGGTTGTCGACTTCGGTATCGCGCAGTTGACCGAACATGCCGTCGCTGACGGCTCTCCCGCGGTGGGCACCGCCGCCTACACCGCCCCCGAGCAGGCGCTGCGGCATCCGGTGGGCCCGGCCGCCGACCTGTATGCGCTCGGCTGCGTGCTGTACGAACTGCTGGCCGGGCAGCCGCCCTTCCCCGGCCAGGACATCGCTGGGGTGCTCTACCGCCACGTCCACGAGCATCCCGCCCCGCTGGAGGGGATACGCACCGACGCCCCGCCGCACCTGGTGCGCACGGTCCACGCCCTGCTGGCCAAGAACCCTGCCGACCGGCCCGGTGACGCGGTCGACACCGCCCGGCACCTGGCGGCCGTCGCCGCCGAAGCTCCCGCCCAGGCCACCCAGATGCTGCCGCCCGTCGGCGATGCCACCGCTTCCCTTCCCGCCATCAGCGTCCCCGCAGACGGATCGCCGCCGTCACGGCGCCGCCCCCGGCAGGGGGCCCGCCCGCCCCTGCCACTTGTCCTTGGCGGCCTAGTCGCCGTCGGCGGCGGTCTTCTGGCCGTGCTCTTCCTCCTTGTCGGCGGCGACCGCAGCGAGGACACCGACTCATCCCCGCCAGCTTCCTCCGCTTCCCCAGCCACCAGTGAGCCGGCCGCCTCCAGCCTGTCGCCGGTCCCCACCCGCAGCCCGAGCCCCACGCCCGCCCCGAGCGTGAAGCGGGCGGCCACGCAGGATCCGGCGGCGCTCGCCCGCCAGCTCTCCGCCGCGCTCGCCGCCCAGTCCGGCTCCATGAAGCCGGACCTGTACCGCGACGCCCAGAAGAAAGCAGCCGAGATCAACAAGAAGGTCCAGGAGGGCGAGACCGGCAAGGCCGCTGACAAAGCCCGCGACCTCCGCCAGCGTCTTGCCGACGCCCAGCAGAAGGGCCGATGGAGCGGCGATTCCCAGGTCATGCAGCTGCTGAACCAGCTCGCCGCATCCGGCTGACAGACCAGCAGCACCGCGTGCTGCGACCAGGCCGGTCGGCGGCGTCCTCGCGGGTGCCCTATACGTTCGCTCCATCGCTGCGCTGATCATCGTCATCCCGGCGATTCAGCGCTGGCCGTCGCCCTTCTCTCCGCCACCCGTCTCGGACGCCCGTCCTGACCTCGGCGGCATCCGCCTGTTTGTGCGGGGGACTACGACCGGCACCCATCACAACCAGCACAGAACATCTGCTGCCCGCCTGTTGACCAGACGTCAGAGTCGGATCATCAGCTCTTGGGCCGAAACAGTGACGACCCACCAGGTCTGGGTGAGGGTCCATTGGCATGTCACACTTCCCGCCCCGGTTCCCCCGTCCAGGTACGCAGAGTGCACGTTGCCTGCCAGGCGGAGCAGGCCGCGGTTGGCGAACTCCCGCAGCACGCTGGTGGTGGAAGTCTCACGGGAGGGGCCGTCGCCGCGAGCGTGGCGAGCCGTGAGCGCATGCGGTTGTACAGGGCTTCGACGCCTTGGGCGTCCGGCGATCCGTGAGCGTCCGGCCGAGGTGTCCACAGCCGTGCCGTGTCGTCAGCGCCGCGGTGGCCAGGGGGTGCCCGTCGCCCTTGGGCGGGTTCTGTTCTATCGCCGCCATCGTCCCAGGTAGACCTCCACTGGAATTGTCGGCCCCCTGCGGCATACGCGGATCAGGGCTTGATTCAGGTGCCGCGGGGCGGTGTTGCTCGCCAGAGTGGCGGCGGACAATACGTGGTACGCCGGTTCGCCTGGTAGGCCGCGGGACGCAGCTTGCGACGCTGGACACGCTGCGCGCCGGGGCGCTCGCGGGCGAGGGCGCCGTTGCGCTGGTCGTCGGCCCGCGCGGCCGCGGCCGCAGGGGCACCCGGCGGCACCGTCGTCCGCGACGAGATCTACCAGGTCGAAGAGGACATACCCGGGCCTGCCGCGTCGGACGTGCCCCGGGGCGCCGCGCTCCTCGACTTCGACGGACCGCAGGGCCCGGCGCGGATCGCCGCCGCCCGGCGGGCCTTCCACGATCGGATCGGCCCGGCCCTTGGCCAGACGCCCGGCCTTGTGCGAGTGCTCGTGCTCTGGCAGCCCGAAACCTGCGCCCACGTGGTCCTCAACATCGCCGTATCGCTTCCGGCGCTGGCCGCCCTCGGGAAAGCGGTCAACGCCACCCAGTTGCTGCCGGGCGAAGACCCGGCATTGCTGCCCGGACCCGACCGGGTGGCCATCAACCAGATCACCGCACATCGCCAAGGAGTCCTGAGATGAGCATCGACAGCAGCGCCACGCGACCGACGATCCCCGCCGGGACGTACATGGTCGACGCGTCCCGCACAACTGTCCGCTTTGCCGTGAAGAAGCTGTGGGGCCTAGTGGCGGTCCGCGGCACGCTCGACGTCCGCGACGGCACCATCGTCCTCGCCGACGACGCGGTCGGCTCGTCGGTCCGCGTGACTATGGACCCGGCCAGCTTCGCCAGCGGCAACAAGCGCCGCGACCGGGACGTCACGGGGAAGAATTTCCTCGACGTCGCGGCGCACCCGGCCATGGCCTTCGCCAGCACCGGCGTGGGATCCGACGGCAGTGGCTGGACGATGCGCGGCCTGCTTACCGCGCACGGTGTGACTGCGCCGGTGACGCTACGGGTGGTCGATGGCCGCACGACGGCGGACGGCTGCGCCTTCACCGCAACCGCGGTGGTCGACCGGACCGCCTTCGGCGTGAGCCGGGCGGTCGGCTTCATCGGGCGCGAGCTCGCCGCGACGATCGAGATAGGTGCGAAACGCACCGGTGGTCGATGAGAAACCACCGAGAGGCCGGAGTGGCGGCGTCGGGTGCACCGGCACGTTCCACCAGCGCTGGGCCTACGATCCCTTCGGCAACCGGGCCCTGAACACGGTCACCGGCGGCGCTCCGGCGTCCACGCCCGTGGGCGGCGCACGGCTATGAGACCGATCCGGCCTCGCTCGGCGACACCGGCTCCTGGACCCAACTCAATGAGCGGGACCTCGATGACGTGGAACAGCCGGTGCTGCCGGACGGTTTCCGATTCCGCACCGCCGTCGAGGCCGGGCCGCAGGCCGCGGTCCAGGCCCATGTGGACGCCTGGGCTCCGTCATCATTCACAGCCCAGGGCTACGAGGGTGTCCGGCGGACACCGCCGTATCGCGGTGACCTGCACGTCCTGGTGGAGGCGCCGGACGGAACGATGGCATCTTCGACGATCATGTGGCTCGACGAGGCGAACAAGACCGCCCAGTTCGAGCCCGTCGGAACGCATCCGGTCTACCGGCGGCTCGGGCTGGCCAGGGCGATGCTGCTCCACGGGATGCATCTGGTGCGGGAGGCCGGGGCCGATCACATGACGGTCGTCTGTCTGGGCGCGCCCGGGCATCCCAAGGCGCGCGGGCTGTACTACAGCGTCGGGTTCCGGAGGTTCACGCAAGACGTGCCGCTCATCAAGACCGGGGGCTAGGCAGGGCTTGGTCAGGTCGTACAGCTGCCAGTCCGGTGGATCGAGGAGTCGTCCGAGTCCTCCATGCACTCATGGAGGAGCGCTCGCCGAGACGGACCGTCAGTCCTTCGGCCCCACCGGCGCCTTGGCGCACAGGTATGGGCGCGCGAGCAGCAGGCCGGTGCCGGTGATGGCGATGCCGAAGTAGACCGGCGCGAGGTGGATGAAGTCGGTGTAGTGGATCGCGCCGTGCACCACGACAGCCGGCAGGAAGCCGGCGGCCGCCGCCGCGGCCAGGGTCCAGAACACCCAGGCCTCTCCCCGCCGCCAGCCCCATGCGCTGAGCAGAATGATCGCCACCGCTGCGGCCATCAGGGCGCCGCCGAGCCCCGCCCGGTCGTGGGCGACGAACGGCACAAGCCGGGGATTCAGGGTTTCCAGCGTCTGCGTGCTGGTGCCCAGGAAGGTCAGGTCGGTCGGCACGAAGACACCGGTCAGACCGACCACCGAGATCACCGCTCCGCCGGCGAACAGCCCTGCTCCCGTGAGAATCAGCAGCAGCTGGCCGGCCAGCGCCCGTCGGCGCTCCGGCTCCGGCCCCTCGGGCGCCAGGCGCCACCGTGGTGTGTGCGGGATCCGGCGGACCGCGGCCACGAACATCGGGAACAGCGCGATGGCGGTGGCCGTGTGCAGGGGTTCCACGAAGCCGGTGGCCAGGAAGTAGAACAAGGTGGGGAAGCCGATCGCTCCCGAGAGCAGATACACCTCGCGGGCCCACGGCCAGCCGCGTCGGATCCCGCCCACCGCGAGGCCGGTGTAGAGGGCGCCGATCGCCACCATCGTGCCGGCCATGGTGATCCGGTCGTGCTGGAGGAAGTGCACGAGGTGGTGGTTGGCGGCATGCAGTTCGTGCAGCGTCATGCCGAGGTAGTCGCGGTCGTACCAGAGCAGCACCGGCCCGAGTGTGATCACTGCGGCGCCGAGTCCGGCGCCCGTCATTCCGAGCCCGACGAGCAGCGCCCACCACCAGGAGGGCCAGCGGCGGGGATCGCGGCCGACGTCCCGCAGCCGCGGAGCGGGCGCGGTGGGCGTGGCTGCCTCCGTGACCCGTGCGAACCAGCCGGGTCCGGCCTCGACGAGCACCCCGGGCCGGGCGAGCACGACGGTGCCCGGTTCCTCGAGCGCGGCGGCCGCGGCGGTGACGGACGGGTCGGACACTTCGACCACGTGCGGGTCGTCGCCGCTGGTGAACCCGTCGACATGGGGCCTGAGGGCGGCCTCGGCCTCCGGGTCGCCGGCGCGGACGACCAGCGGGATCGAGCGGCCGGCAGCGGCCTCGCGTACGGTCGCCACGTCGGCCGCCGAGACGGGCGCCACCTCGACGACACCGGCCCCGAGCGGGGGCATGGCGCGTACCGCTTCACGGGCGAGCGAGGGCCGGACGGATATGCCGAGGCGGACGGTCACGGGCACGTCGGCGAGCTCGCCGGCGAGGCGCTCGGGCGGATGGCGGTGGCCGAATCCCCGGGCGATCAGCCGCGCGCCGGCGGGACGGGAGCCGATCGAGGCCAGCAGCCGCAGCGCGGTTCGCTGCGAACGGCGCCGGCCGAGGACGGCGGCGGCAGCGCCGCGCAGCGGGTGATACGTCCAGTCCGGCATCAGTGGCTCTCACTCTCCGCCGCGGTCGCCCGGTTTCCGGGCGCGGTCCAGCCGAGCACCGGCGCCATGGAACGCAGCGTCGCCCGCGTCGGCGTCAGCCGGGCGGCCGTGTCGCGCAGCAGCACCGCGGGCGGCCACGACAGCTGGCCGACCGCGCCGAGCCGGGCGGAGCGGCGCGAGATGGCCTGGGTCCTCGCGCGGCGCAGCAGGTCGTATGAGCGGAGCGCGGCCGCCACGTCCGGGGTGCCGTCGAGGCAGTGGGCGAGGGTGATCGCGTCCTCCAGCGCCTGGCACGCGCCCTGGCCCAGATTGGGGGTCATGGCATGAGCCGCGTCGCCCAGCAGCGCGACCCGGCCGCGGACGAAGGAGGGCAGCGGCGGAAGGTCGTACAGGTCGTGGCGGAGCACCGCGTCCGCGGGGACGGCGGCCAGCAGGGCGGGAATGGGATCCGGCCAGGACCCGAACCGGCGCAGCAGTTCGGCGTACTCGGACGAGCCGGAGGCCGCGCCCGCCGGCAGCGACGCGGTCGCGAAGCAGTACATCCGCCCGCCCGGCAGCGCCGTGTAGCCGAATCTCTCCCCGCGGCCCCAGGTCGCCGCGCCCTCGGAGGGCGGCTCGGCGAGGGGCTCGGTGACCATGCGCCAGGCGGGGTAGCCGGCGTACCGGGGGCCGGCCGCGTCGGGCCACAGGGCGTGGCGTACCGCACTGCGCAGCCCGTCGGCGCCGACCACGAGGTCGGGCCGGGACTCGCCCCCACGATGATCGACGACCAGGCGGTCGCCGTCGTCGCGGACCGCGGACACCTCGCTGTCCGGCCGCAGGCTGTCGGCGGGCAGCGCCTCGGTGAGCGCCCTAAGCATATCCGCGCGATGCAGGACCACCAGGGGATGGCCGAATCGGCGCGCCAGCTCCGCGTTGTCCGTACGGGACAGCCAGCGGCCCCGGCGGTCGCGTACGCCGCCTGTGGCCTCGACGGCGCCCAGAGCCCGGATGGCGTCGGCCAGGCCGATCACCTCGAGCGCGTGCAGCGCGTTCGGCCACAGGGAGATGCCGGCGCCGATCTCATTGAACTCCGGGGCCCGTTCCAGCACTTCGACGCGCCAGCCCCGGCGATGCAGGGCGATGGCCGCCGCGAGCCCTCCGATTCCGCCGCCGACGATGGTCGCGGCGCGCTGCGGCATGGGTCCTCGCTCTGGGTTCGGGGCGCGCCGCCCCCGGTCAAGCGGCCGTCGATCCGCTGCCCGAACGGCATACGACGCGACGCAGGTCCGCCCGAGCAGCGCCTCATGGCAACATGTCGACAGGCGCCTGTCAACGTACCCAGGACGTGTATGCGTACCTCGTGGAACATCTCTCCCAAGGGGAACGCGCGGACTATGTGATCGCGGACGAGGCGCAGTTCCCCGGCCCGGAGCAGGCCGACCAAGTCGCCCGAGTCGTCGATCACTTGGGGAGAGCTCGATTTCGCCGCCCAGAACGCCGCACAGCAAACGCAGTCGTTGTCAGTGGCTCGTGCGTACGAGGGAGAACGCCGCCCCCTCCGGGTCCGTGACCGTGGCGATGCGGCCGTGCGGGGTGTCGCGTGGCGTTTTCAGGACGTGGCCGCCCAGGTCGATGACACCGGTCAGGGAAGCATCCACGTCGGCGACTTCGAAGTACGTCATCCAGTGCGGGCCCCGGTCGCGGGGAAGGGCGTGGCCCACGCCGCGGATGCCGGCCACCGGGCGGCCCTTGATGTGCAGCGTGATGTAGTCGACGTCCGCGGAGGCGACCGGCTCTTCCCCGTAGCCGAAGACCGTGTCGTAGAACTTGGCGACGCTCGCGGAGTCGCGCGTGAACAGCTCGTTCCAGGTGGGCGTGCCGGGCACATCCGTGATGCCCGTGCCGAGGTGGGCCGCGGTCTGCCAGATGCCGAAGACGGCGCCCGAGGGATCGGAGGCGATGGCCATACGGCCGGCATCCCCGGCGTCCAGGGGGCCGACGCCGACCGTGCCGCCGCAAGCCCGCACCGTTTCCGCCGTCAGATCCACGTCGTCCGAGGCGAAGTAGGGCGTCCAGGCGATGGGCAGATGACGGTCGGGCGGCAACTGCCCGATCCCGGCCACCTCATGGCCGTCGAGCACGGCACGTACGTACGGGCCGAGCTGTTGGGGGCCGGGCTGGAACTTCCAGCCGAACAGCGCTCCGTAGAACTCCTGGGTCGCGGCCATCCCGTGCACCATCAGGCTCACCCAGCAGGGTGTGCCGGGCGTGTGTGCGGTGCCGTTCAGGCCGGCCGGTCCCCGTGCCTCGGTCATCGTCACTCTTTCCTCGGCGCCTAAGAGCGCCGGCAGCTTCATTTCCGCTTCCGAACGCGCCCACAGCCGCCGCGCGCCGAGTCGGCGGCGCATGGCTGGAGGATGCCCGATTTGCTGTGTCCCATCCGTATCCCCGAGGTTGCCTGGTGGTGTCCATCGGCTGTACAGCCTGTGTCCAGGCCTGTACGCCGTGTGCTCGGGCCGGTCCGGCGGGCAGAGTAGCCGGACCTGGACGATGCGGCCACCCCGTGCGCAAGGATGGTGGCCATGAACGCCATCATCTCCGCAGCCGAACTCGCGAACGCCCTCGCCGGACCCAAGCCGCCGGTGGTGCTCGACATCCGCTATCAACTGGGCGGCCCGAACCTGCGTCCCGCATACGAAGAGGGGCACATTCCGGGTGCCGCCTTCGTGGACCTGGACTCCGAACTCGCAGCTCCGGCCGGGGCGGGCGGCCGGCATCCGCTGCCGGACATGGAGGTCTTCGGGACGGCGATGCGAGCGGCCGGGGTCAGCGCGGACCGGGACGTCATCACATACGACGGCGGGCTCGGCTGGGCTGCCGCGCGCGCCTGGTGGCTGCTGCGCTGGACGGGTCACCCGTCGGTGCGTGTCCTTGACGGCGGACTCGCGGCCTGGGACGGCCCCCTCGAGGCCGGTGTCCCGTCTCCGGTCGCCGGTACGTTCCTGCCGTCGCCCGGCGCGCTGCCGCTGCTCGACGCGGACGGAGCCGCCGCCCTGGCCCGCACCGGCCTGCTCCTCGACGCGCGCGCCGCCGAGCGCTACCGGGGCGATGTCGAGCCGATCGACCGGATCGGCGGCCACATCCCCGGCGCCGTCTCGGCACCGACCACCGAGAACGTGACGGAATCCGGCCACTTCCGCCCGGCCGCCGAACTCGCCGAGCGCTTCAAGTCCCTGGGCGCGACCGGCACTTGTGAAGTCGGCGTCTACTGCGGCTCGGGAGTCTCCGCCGCCCACGAGATTCTCGCGCTGGAGCTCGCGGGCATTCCGGCCGCGCTGTACGCGGGCTCCTGGTCGCAGTGGTCGGAGGACGGGAGTCGCCCGGTCGCGACGGGTCCCGACCCGCAGTAGACCGGACCCGGCCCGCAAGAGGTGCACGACAGCGAAAAGGGCTCGCCCCGAAGTGGTGCGAGCCCCAGTCGCGTACATCTTCCGCTTCCTATTCCTGCTTCTTGCGACGCGTCCCGAAGACGATCTCGTCCCAGCTCGGCACCGCTGCTCTTCGGCCCGGGCGGACGCCGTCCGCCTCGGCCTGCCGGTCCGTCGAGCCGACGAGCCGCTCGCGGTGGCTGGCCACCGAGCGCGGCATGAGCACATCGGCGTACGCCGAACCGGCCGAGGCCGCGGGAGCCGGAGGCTCCTCCGCCTCGGGCTCCGGGGCGGGCTCCTCCTCCGCCGGCATATCCGTGGTCGGGGCGGGGCGCTCGGGCACCACCAAGTCGCCGCGGAAGCTGGGCACCGCCTCCAGGAGGCTGGTGAGCGAGTCCCGCTCACCGTTGATGCTCTCCTCCTCGGGCTCCGGAGACTGGGCCGGCAGGACGGGACGTTCCGTCTGGCGCTCCAGGGCGCGGTCCATCGGGCGCTCGCGGTCGCGCGGCAGCCGGGCGATCCGCGGCACGAACGGGAAGCTGGGCTCGGGAGAGGCGAGGTCGTCGTCGGACTCGCCGATCAGCGAGCGCGCCTCCTCGTCCACGGCCTGTACGAGCCGCCGTGGCGGGTCGTACGTCCAGCTCGCCGAGTGCGGCTCACCCGCGACCCGGTAGACCAGCAGTACCTCCCAGGTGCCGTCGTCACGGCGCCACGAGTCCCACTGCACGGTCTCCTTGTCGGCGCCGCGCAGCAGCAGCCGCTCCTGCACCGCCTCGCCGAGCTGGGGGCCGGTGGTCTCGCCGGGCCGGCGGACCGGGGTCTTGCGGGCCCGCTCCGCCATGAACGCGCGCTCCGCGAGTACGGGGCCCTCGAAGCGGCGTACGCGATCGACGGGGATGCCGGCGAGCTGGGCGACCTCTTCGGCGGAGGCGCCTGCGCGTATACGCGCCTGGATGTCTCGGGGGCGGAGATGGCTCTCCACCTCGATCTCGATCTGGCCGAGGCGGGGACGGTCGCCGCGTACGGCGGCGCGCAGACGCTCGTCAATCGGAAGCGTGTACTCCGTGCTGTCCGCAGCCTTCAGCACCAGCCGTGTGCCGTCGTTAGAGACGGCCACGACACGCAGTTCGGGCATGGGGACCTCCCGGGTGGTGCCTGCCGACGTCACGTGCGTCGCTGCTTCCGCTAGTCGAGTGTGGCCTGCCCGGGTGCAGCCTGCCACAACCTTGCCTGTTTGCCCGGCGTGTCGGGTGCTGGCCCTGGATCGCCGTTATGGCACGGTTACCTATTCGCAACGCTAAGTGACAAACTCCGTCACCCTGTGCAACGAGCCCCCTCACGGCGGTCCTGGAAGGCCCCGGACGCCCTGGCGGGTGTCCGGACCCAGGGCTCGCAACAGTACTCCATTCGAGCCACCTGCGTGGATCGGCACGCCGCCCAACTTCTCGCGGGGGTCGGGAGTTGGCCACCGGGACGCCGGTTCAGTGACCACGGTGCGTGGCGATCTTCACGCGATCGTCACGACTGAAGTTGATCGTTCCGGCTCTGAGTTCCTCTTGAGTCCCCTCCGAGGCCCTCTCGTTCTCGTGTAGTTGGGCGATGGCGCGACTCTGTGGCGCGACTACGTCCCCAACACCCGCCGCAAGTAGTCGTTTCCGAAGCGCCGGTCCGGGTCGAGCCGGTCCCTGAGGGCGGTGAACTCGCCGAAGCGCGGATAGATTTCGGCGAAGTGCTGCGCCTCGCGCGTGTGCAGCTTGCCCCAGTGAGGGCGTCCCTCGTGCGCGGTGAAGATCCGCTCCGCGGCCGTGAAGTACGGCCGGTGCGGGGTGCCTTTGTACATGTGGATCGCGATGTACGCGCTGTCCTGGCCGGATGCCGTGGAGAGCGTGATGTCGTCGGCGGGAGCGGTGCGCACCTCCACGGGGAAGCTGATCCGCAGGGGAGAGTGGTCGATCATGGCCTTGAGTTCACGCAGCGTCTCGACAAGGGCCGCGCGGGGGACGGCGTACTCCATCTCTGTGAAGCGCACCCGGCGCGGGGACGTGAAGACCTTGTAGGGAATGTCCGTGTACGTGCGGGCCGAAAGGGCCCGGCTGGAGATCTTCGCGATCGCCGGGATGGTCGCGGGCACGGCACGGCCCACCGAATTGGCCACCTGGAAGAGGCCGTTGGAAAGGAACTCGTCCTCGAAGAGGCCACTGATTCTGCCGACCGGCCTCTCCGGGCCCGCGCTTCGGTTGTTGCGCTTGGTGTTGCAGTTGCCGGTGTGCGGGAACCAGTAGAACTCGAAGTGCTCGTTCTCCGCGTGCAGTTCGTCGAAGGTGCTGGTGACCTCGTCGAAGGTCATCGGCTCCTCACGGGCCGTGAGCAGAAAAAGGGGCTCTACGGAGAAGGTGATCGCGGTGACGACACCCAGGGCACCGAGTCCGATGCGGGCGGCCGCGAAGGCATCCGGATTCTCCTTCTCGGAGCAGGTGAGCACCGAGCCGTCGGCGGTGACCAGCTCAAGTGCCGTGATCTGGGCGGCGATCGACGCGGAGTCACGGCCGGTGCCGTGAGTGCCGGTGCTGGTCGCGCCGGAAACCGTCTGTTCCATGATGTCGCCCATGTTCGTGAGCGAGAGTCCCTCGCGGGCCAGGGCCACGTTCAGCCGCTTCAGCGGGGTGCCCGCCTCCACGGTGACGGTGCCCGCCGCGCGGTCGATCTTGCGGATGCCGGTGAGCAGTTGGGGCCGTATCAGCACACCGTCGGTCGCGGCGACGGCCGTGAAGGAGTGCCCGCTTCCGACGGCCTTGACTCTCAGCCCGTCCTCGGCGGCCTGGCGGACGGCGGCGGCGAGCTCCTCGACGGAGGCGGGTGTGACGTCCCGTACGGGACGGGCCGAGACATTGCCCGCCCAGTTACGCCACGTGCCGCTCTTCCCGCTCGCTGTGCTGCTCATGGGTCCCTCCCCGCTGCGGAACCGGCCCGCTGAGCCGGCGATACCCCAGGAAACCGACCGCGACCGCGACGGCCCCGGCGACCGCCGGAACCCCGTACCCGGCCCGCGCCCCGGCGGCGTCGATCACCAAGCCGGACACGGAGGAGCCGAGCGCGACCCCGACCGCAAGACCGGTGCTGACCCAGGTCATGCCCTCGGTCAGTTTCGCGCGAGGCACGTGCCGCTCGACGAGGGCCATCGTCGTGATCATCGTCGGCGCGATGGACAGGCCCGCGACAAACAGCGCCACGGCCAGGAACGGCAAGTTTCCGACCAGTAGGAGGGGGATCATACTCACGGCCATCGTGCAGATGCCCAGCACCCACCTGCGGGCGGGCGCCCCCGTGAAACGCAGCAGTCCGAAGACGGCTCCCGCCACGCAGGAGCCCGCCGCGTACACGGCCAGTACGACGCTCGCGGCGGCCTTGTGGCCCTCCTCCTCGGCGAAGGCGACCGTGACCACGTCGACCGCGCCGAAGATCGCTCCCGTCGCCACGAAGGTGGCCACCAGGACCTGCAGCCCGGGAGCACGCAGGGCCGAGCCGCCGGTGTGGTGCTCGTGGGGATGCGGCGGGGGTTCGGTGGCGCTCTGGGCCGTCAGCCAGAAGACACCGGTCGCCAGGAAGCAGCCCGCCAGGAGCGGCCCGGCCTCCGGGAACCAGACCGTGGACAGACCGATGGAGATGATCGGCCCGAAGACGAAGCAGATCTCGTCGACGACGGACTCGAAGGCGTATGCGGTGTGCAGCTCGGGCTTGTCGCGGTAGAGGTACGCCCAGCGTGCCCTGGTCATCGCGCCGATGCTCGGTACACAGCCGATGCAGGCCGAGCACAGGAACAGCACCCAGTCCGGCCAGTCGAAGTGCGCGGCCAGCAGCAGCCCGGCCGCCGCGGCGAGCGCGACCAGTGTCGCGGGCCGCAGCACACGACGCTGCCCGTACTGGTCCACCAGGCGCGAGATCTGCGGGCCGATCACCGCCGCGGACAGCGCGATGGTCGCCGCGAGGGCGCCCGCGAGGCCGTACCGCCCGGTGAGCTGGGAGATCATCGTGACCACGCCGATGCCCATCATCGAAAGCGGCATCCGGCCGAGGAAACCGGCGACGGAGAAGCCCGTGGAGCCTGGGGCGGCGAACAGGGCGCGGTAGGGGCTGGGCACGGGGAGGGCTCCGGTGAGGATCCGGTAAGGCGTGAATGTGGCCGATACAGCTTACGGGTCCGAGGGCCCCTGTGTATGCCGGTGCCGGCCCGTCATACCGCCTCGTCATACCGCCGTTTCCCGACTGTCAGTGACGAGTGGCAGGATCAAAGACATGCCCGACGCGCTCGATGCTCATCCGTACGACGCCCTCCTCCTGCTCTCCTTCGGCGGTCCCGAAGGCCCCGACGACGTGGTCCCGTTCCTGGAGAACGTGACGCGGGGCCGCGGCATCCCCAAGGAACGCCTCAAGGAAGTGGGACAGCACTACTTCCTGTTCGGCGGGGTCAGCCCCATCAACGACCAGAACCGTGCCCTGCTGGATGCCCTCCGCAAGGACTTCGCGGACCACGGCCTGGACCTGCCGGTCTACTGGGGCAACCGCAACTGGGCGCCGTATCTGACGGACACGCTGCGCGAGATGGTCGCCGACGGCCGCCGGCGCATCCTGGTCCTCGCCACCAGCGCGTACGCCTCGTACTCGGGCTGCCGCCAGTACCGCGAGAATCTCGCCGAGTCGCTCGCGACCCTTCAGGCCGAGGGACTGGAGCTGCCGAGGGTGGACAAGCTGCGGCACTACTTCAACCACCCGGGCTTCCTCCAGCCCATGATCGACGGCGTCCTGAAGTCCCTCGCCGACCTCCCCGAGGACGTCCGCGCGGGCGCGCACCTGGCCTTCACGACCCACTCGATCCCGAACGCCTCCGCGGACACCTCCGGTCCCGTCGAGGACCACGGCGACGGCGGTGCGTACGTGAAGCAGCACCTGGACGCCGCACGGCTGATCGCCGACGCGGTGCGCGAGGAGACCGGGACCGACCACCCCTGGCAGCTCGTCTACCAGTCCCGCTCCGGTGCCCCGCACATCCCCTGGCTGGAGCCGGACATCTGCGATCACCTGGAGGAGTTGCACGGCGCCGGGGTGTCGGCCGTCGTCATGGCGCCCATCGGGTTCGTCTCGGACCACATGGAGGTCATGTACGACCTCGACACGGAAGCGAAGGCCAAGGCCGAGGAGCTGGGTCTGCCGGTGCGCCGCTCGGCCACCGTGGGCGCCGACCCGCGGTTCGCCGCCGCGATCCGTGAACTCGTCGTGGAGAGGGCCGCCACCGAGAGCGGGCGCGACGTGAAGCTCTGCGCCCTCGGCGATCTGGGGCCGAGCCATGATGTGTGCCCCGTGGGTTGCTGCCCCGCCCGCGCCCCGAAGCCCGCCGCCGCGGGCGCCGACAGCCCGTACGTCTGAGGAGCACCGTGACCGACACCGCGAGCGACCCGCTCAAGGCCGAACTCCTGCAGATCGCGCTCGACGCGGCGCACCACGCGGGCGCCTTCCTGCGCGACGGCCGCCCCGACGATCTCGGCGTGGCCGCGACCAAGTCCAGCGCCGCCGATGTCGTCACCGAGATGGACATCGCCTCCGAGAAGCTGATCACCGGCCTGCTCGCCGACCTCAGGCCGGACGACGGCGTACTCGGCGAGGAGGGTGCCAGCGTCGAGGGCAGCAGCGGGATCCAGTGGGTCATCGACCCCATCGACGGCACGGTCAACTACCTGTACGGACTGCCCAGTTGGGCCGTCTCGATCGCGGCCCGCCAGGACGGCGAGACGATCGTCGGCGTGGTGCACGCCCCGATGCGCGGCGAGACCTACCGGGCCGTCCTGGGCGAGGGCGCGTATGTGAACGACCGCCCCGCGCGCGTGCGCCCCGCCCCCGCTTTCGGGCTGGCTCTCGTCGGCACCGGCTTCGGCTATCTCGCCGAGCGCCGGTCCCGGCAGGCCGACGTGGTCCGGCAGCTCATTCCGCAGGTGAGGGACATCCGCCGCGGCGGCTCGGCCGCGATCGACCTGTGCGATGTGGCGACGGGCCGCCTGGACGCGTACTACGAGCGCGGGCTGAACCCCTGGGACTACGCGGCCGGTGACCTGATAGCCCGGGAGGCGGGCGCCCTCACCGGTGGCCGCCCCGGAGAGCCCCTCTCACCCGGCCTGACCATCGCGGCCCCACCCGGCCTCTTCGAGCCGCTCCAGAGGCGCCTTGAGGAACTGGGCGCCTGGCACGACTGACACCGCGTACAACAGGCGATTGACACCGCGTACAACAACGGAGCGGGGCCCCGGTCTGGATCTGCCGGGGCCCCGCTCCGTACAAGCTGATCAGACGCGTGACGCGCTGACCTCCACACCGTGCTCGGCGGCGAGGCGGCGGAGGTCGTCGAGCTCGGCCTCCTCGACCTCCGCGAGGAAGTCGTCGCCGGTCTCGCGAGCCCGCGTCAGGTCGGACTCGGTCGCCTTTATGCGCTGTAGAAGTCCTGCGGTGAATGCGTCCATGCTGCGCCCCCTCGTCCTGGGTCGTGGGTCGGTGGCACGGGGGTGTGCCGTTCGGAAGGGGCGATCACGTCTCCTGTGGATGCCCAGCGCTGCCCGTGCTGGGCGGCGACGGTGCCGGACACCCACGTCCGCTCTGCGGAAGCGGCCGGTGGCGTACCACATGGTGGTGTGCCACATGCAGAGCGTGATCGCGGGGTGTAAAGCCGTCCTCCCCGCACTCCCTTCCGCGGAAACCTCAACCGGAAGAGAAAATCTCGCATTCCCGGGCCTCTCACCCCCCTCTCACCCGTCTTACAGCCGACTTATGGCCGAAAAGGGCAGGATGGAGGTCTCACCCCCGACAGACCCCACCGGTGTGCGCCGAAGCGCGCTACGCGGGTGGACAGAGGAAGGACAAGCGACGTGCGCGTACTCGTCGTCGAGGACGAGCAGCTGCTCGCCGATGCGGTGGCCACCGGACTGCGCCGGGAGGCCATGGCCGTCGACGTCGTGTACGACGGTGCGGCCGCCCTGGAACGCATCGGCGTGAACGACTACGACGTGGTCGTCCTCGACCGTGACCTCCCACTGGTGCACGGCGACGACGTCTGCCGCAAGATCGTCGAGCTCGGCATGCCCACACGCGTGCTGATGCTCACGGCCTCCGGTGACGTCAGCGACCGTGTCGAGGGCCTGGAGATCGGCGCCGACGACTATCTCCCCAAGCCCTTCGCGTTCAGCGAACTGACGGCACGCGTGCGTGCCCTCGGCCGGCGTACGAGCGTGCCGCTGCCGCCCGTCCTGGAGCGCGCCGGGATAAAGCTGGATCCCAACCGCCGCGAGGTCTTCCGCGACGGCAAGGAGGTTCAGCTCGCCCCCAAGGAGTTCGCCGTCCTGGAGGTGCTGCTGCGCAGCGAGGGCGCCGTCGTCTCCGCCGAGCAGCTCCTGGAGAAGGCCTGGGACGAGAACACCGACCCGTTCACGAATGTCGTACGCGTCACGGTGATGACCTTGCGCCGCAAGCTCGGCGAGCCGCCGGTCATCGTGACCGTTCCCGGCTCCGGTTACCGGATCTGATCCGTGGTGGCCACGACACCCGCACCCCCGAAGATGCCCCCGAAGCCCACCTGGGACCCCCGAGGGCCGGAGCTGCCGTTCCCTTGGCTGCGACCGACGATCCGTATACGGCTCACACTGCTGTACGGCGGGATGTTCCTGATAGCAGGCATCCTCCTGCTGTCGATCATCTACCTTCTCGCCGCGCAGGCCCTGGACGTCGGCAGCGATCTGCCCTTCAAGATCGTCGAGGGCAAGGTCGCCAGCGAGACGTGCAACTTTCCCGAAAGCGCTCCGCCCAGCGAGTTCAACAGCGCGATGAACGAGTGCGTCAACCTCCAGCGCCGGCACGCCCTGGACGACCTGCTCAGTCGCTCCCTCCTGGCCCTGCTGGGTCTCGCGGTGATCGCTTTCGCCTTCGGCTACGCGATGGCCGGCCGTGTCCTGGCGCCGCTCGGCAGGATGACCCGCACCGCGCGTGCGGTGGCCGGCTCGGACCTCTCGCGCCGTATCGAGCTGGACGGTCCGGACGACGAGCTGAAGGAGCTGGCGGACACCTTCGACGACATGCTGGAGCGATTGCAGCGGGCGTTCACGGCCCAGCAGCGCTTCGTCGGGAACGCCTCGCACGAGCTGCGTACGCCCCTGGCGATCAACCGCACGCTCCTGGAGGTGCATCTTTCCGATCCGGGGGCACCCGTGGAGCTGCAACAGCTCGGCAAGACGCTGCTCGCCACCAATGAACGCAGCGAGCAGCTCGTCGAAGGGCTGTTGCTGCTGGCCCGCAGCGACAACCAGATCATCGAGCGCAAGGCGGTCGATCTCGCCGAGGTCGCCTCGCAGGCCATTGACCAGGTACGCGCCGAGGCCGATGCGAACGGCGTGGAGATCCGCGGGGAGCGGGCCCCCGTGGTCGTCCAGGGCAACGGCGTACTCCTGGAGCGGATTGCGCTGAACCTCGTCCAGAACGCCGTCCGGTACAACGTGCCGAAGGACGGCTGGGTCGAGGTGACGACACAGGCCCAGCACGGCCAGGCGATCTTCGTGGTGTCCAACACGGGGCCCGTGGTGCCGGCGTACGAGATCGACAACCTCTTCGAGCCGTTCAGGCGTCTGCGGACAGAGCGGACCGGCAGCGACAAGGGTGTGGGGCTCGGCCTGTCGATCGCCAGGTCCGTGGCCCGTGCCCACGGCGGCCATATCAGCGCCGAGCCGCGTGAAGGGGGCGGGCTGGTGATGCGAGTCACCCTTCCCATCTGAGAACATGTCGCCGACACACGGCATTGTTCGCTTTGCGCGGAATTTTCTGGGCGGCAGCCCAGGAGATTCATGTGTGATCGATCACACGGGCGAATTTTTGGCCATCTACTCTCCGTGATCAAGGGGGCTGGCGGAAAGCCGGGAAAGTCCGGGTTTTCGATGGTCTTCATGACGGGAAGTACTGGTGAGACGCCTTTGAAGTGCGGCGTGAGGACCGTGTACGGTCCCGTTCGCCATCCAAGCCGATCACTACTGCTGAGTTCGGTTGGGTGTCGATTGAGTAACAGACCTTGATGTGAGGCAAAATCTCCGCCTCAGGTCGGGCACAAGTCCGGCCTCTCACGCGTTACGTGCGCTGAGACACCACAGACACCCAGAGGGGGAGAGCGACATGGCTACGGATTACGACACCCCACGCAAGACCGATGACGACGTCGACTCCGACAGCCTTGAGGAACTGAAGGCCCGTCGGAACGACAAGTCGACCTCGGCGGTCGACGTCGACGAGTTCGAGGCCGCCGAGGGCCTGGAACTGCCCGGTGCGGACCTCTCGAACGAAGAGCTGGCCGTCCGGGTGCTGCCGAAGCAGCAGGACGAGTTCACCTGCATGAGCTGCTTCCTGGTCCACCACCGCAGCCAGCTGGCCCGCGAGAAGAACGGCCAGCCGATCTGCCGCGACTGCGACTGAGGCAGGGTCGGCCGTGCATGGCTCGACCCCGCCCTGGAAGCGCCGTTCTCATGACCAGGGAGCGGCCGGTCCGTCTTCGGACGCGGTACGTGACGACGAGCGGGGCCGTGAGGCCTCGCTCGAAGCAGCGGACGTGACAGGTGCCTCCGGTGCCCTGGAGGTGGCGGACAAGAAGGCGCCTGTCGCCAAGCGGCGGGTGGTCGCCGTCGGGCACGGGATGAGGGAAGGCGTCCGCAGGGGCGGCAGCAGGGCCAGGGCGTTCCTGGCTTACCTCACGGACCGGATCATCGAGAGCGCCCCGCGGATCCCCGTACGGGACCTTGCGACGCTTCAGCGGCAGTTCCCCGGCCTGGGTCCCGAGCAGCTCGCGGACAAGCTGGTCGCGGGCGCGTGCAACGCGACGGCGACGGTGGGCGCGGGGGTCGGCGCCGCCGCGATGATGCCCGTACCACCGGCGATGCCCACGGAACTGGCCGCCGAGATCACCGGCGTGGCCGCCATCGAGCTGAAGCTGATCGCCGAGCTGTACGAGGTCTACGGTCAGCGGCCACCGGGCAATCTGAAGGAACGGACGACCACGTATCTGAACTCGTGGTCGGAGGAACGCGGCATCGACGTGGCCAAGCCGTCGACGGTCAACGCCGCTCTCGGGGTCCAGTTGAGGCGCGAGCTGCGCCAGCGGATCATGAAGCGGACGATCAGGAATCTGCCGAACCTGATGCCGTTCCTGGTGGGCGCCGCCGTTGGGGCGGCGATGAACCGCCGTGAGACCAGAAGACTCGCGGACCGAGTCCGCACGGACCTCCGCAAGACGCAGGTTCCCTGGGACGCCCTGCCTGCACTGCCGCCCCTGGAGAAGCCCGCCGACCCCTTGGACATGGGCAACAACTCCAAGGAACTGGGGCACTGAGCTCTCACGCGGCTCTCACGACCTGCCGAAGGCTGGAAAGCCGAGCCGGGGCGAGCAGCTCGTAGAAAAACCCTCTCGAAATGACCTACGCCGCACGCGCCGCTTCAAGCGCCGTCGCCAGGCGCTCCGGCTCCCGCGTGGACAGGTACAGATAGGGCGTCGGGTCCGAGGGGTCCGTGACCTCCACCCGCAGGGCCGTGGGGATGTAGGCGCGTAGCAGCAGAAAGGCGCGCGGGTCCGCCTTGTACGTGCGCCAGGCGCGCGCCTCCTCGGCGTCGAGTACATGGGCCTCGCCCAGGGCCGACACCGGGATCTTCGCGTCGCCCGCGATCAGCGAGTCGCCCACCACACGGATACGGACCGAGCCGTACGAACTCGCCACCACCGCCGCGACCGCCGTGCCGCCGGCCAGGCCGCCCAGCAGGGGCAGCACGCCGAACGGCAGCAGGATCAGCGCCATCGAGACGCCGACCAGGAAGCAGACGAGCCACCAGGTGCGAGGCGCGGTCAGACGTTCTTCGTAGGGCGAGGCGGAAAGCTGCATGAAGCCAAGCCTGCCACGGTGCCTACGGGCCGCTGACGCGGAGGTAAGGTCTGCGCCTGTGAGTGGTACCTCTTCGACTCTGCGACCCCCGTCCGACGCCGTGGCTCCGGTGCGGCACCCGGATGCGCCCGCCCCCGGCGAACTGCTCGGCGCGCACTACGAGCACTGCTTCGGCTGCGGCGGCGGACAGGTGCACGGGCTGCGCCTCGCGGCCCGCGCGGGCGAAGGCGTCAGGATCACCGCCGAGTTCACCGTCCAGACCGCCCACCAGGGCGCGCCCGGTCTCGCCCACGGCGGCGTCCTCGCGAGCGCGCTCGACGAGACGCTCGGCTCGCTGAACTGGCTGCTGCGGACGATCGCGGTGACCGGCCGCCTGGAGACCGACTTCGTACGGCCCGTCCCCGTGGACACCGTGCTGCACCTGGAGGCCGAGGTCACGGCGGTGGCCGGACGGAAGATCTACTCAACGGCCACCGGCCGGATAGGCGGTCCCGACGGCCCGGTTGCGGTCCGCGCGGACGCCCTGTTCATCGAGGTCAAGGTCGACCACTTCGTCGACAACGGCCGCCAGGAGGAGATCCAGGCGGCCATGAACGACCCGGACCAGATCCGGCGAGCTCGCGCCTTCGAGGTGAACCCGTGACCCGACCCGTGCCCCCGAGCCCCGTTGACGTACTGATCAAGCGCGTCGATCCGGACGTACCGCTTCCGGAATACGCGCACCCCGGCGACGCCGGCGCGGATCTGCGGACGACCGAAAGCCGTGAGCTCGCGCCCGGCGAGCGGGCCGTGCTGCCCACCGGAGTGTCCATCGCACTCCCCGAGGGCTACGCGGCCTTCGTGCACCCGCGATCCGGGCTGGCCGCCCGCTGCGGAGTCGCTCTCGTGAATGCCCCAGGGACGGTGGATGCCGGGTACCGTGGGGAGATCAAGGTGATCGTGGTGAATCTCGACCCGCGCGAGTCCGTGCGGTTCGAGCGCTTCGACCGGATTGCCCAACTGGTCGTCCAGCAGGTCGAGAAGGTGCGCTTCCAGGAGGTGGCGGAGCTTCCCGACTCGACACGGGCCGCAGGGGGCTTCGGGTCCACCGGCGGCCATGCCGCGGTGGACGGCACAACGGGTGGGAATCGATACGCTTCGGTCGTATCCGACCGGGAAGGACAGTGACGTGTTCGGACGTCGCAAGAAGGGCAGTGCCGCCGAGGACGCGGCGAGCGAGGCCGAGCAGGTCGACGGCGTAGTTGA
Organism: Streptomyces vastus; assembly: GCF_039532825.1. Taxonomy (NCBI): domain Bacteria; kingdom Bacillati; phylum Actinomycetota; class Actinomycetes; order Kitasatosporales; family Streptomycetaceae; genus Streptomyces; species Streptomyces vastus. The sequence continues at coordinate 95,277 of NZ_BAAASJ010000002.1, read as the reverse complement.
GGAAGTCGACACTGAGACGGACGACGCAGAGCAGGAGCGCGTACGGCTCGAACCCAAGCCGCGCCCCGACGGTCCCTGGGACAGTTCGGAGGTCCGCGATCCGGCTGAGGGCCGGGTCGATCTGGGTGGCCTCTTCGTGCCCGGGGTCGACGGCATGGAACTGCGCGTGGAGGTCGCGGGCGACGCCATCGTCGCGGCCACCGTGGTGCTGAAGGACAGCGCCGTCCAGCTGCAGGCCTTCGCCGCCCCCAAGCGCGAGGGCATCTGGGGCGAGGTACGCGAGGAGATCGCCACCGGCATCACCCAGCAGGGCGGTGTCATCGACGAGGTCGAGGGCCCGCTGGGCTGGGAGCTGCGCGCCCAGGTACCGGTGCAGCTGCCGGACGGGACCGGCGGTTTCCAGGTCGTACGGTTCGTCGGCGTGGACGGCCCCCGTTGGTTCCTGCGTGGAGTGATCTCCGGGCAGGGCGCGGTGCAGCCGCAGGCCGCCGGGCTGCTCGAGCAGATCTTCCGGGACACGGTGGTGGTTCGTGGTGACGGGCCGATGGCCCCGCGCGACCCGATCGTGCTGAAGCTGCCGGAGGACGCGCAGATGGTCGCCGAGAATGTCCAGCAGGAGGAGCAGGCGGGTTCCCGCTTCTCCGGAGGCATGGGGCAGTTGCAGCGCGGGCCGGAGATCACCGAGGTCCGGTAGACGCGTCCGGTAGCCAGGGATGCACGACCAGTAGACACGGATTCACGACCATGGGCCGCACCTTCGCCGGGTGCGGCCCATGGTCGTACGCGGGTTCCGGGCTGTCGGTGCGGCCGACGCGCAGGCCGTGCCGCACCATTGCCGGGACCGGCGCCCGGTGACCATACTGGCGCCCGGCCGATGGGGGAGGAACGGATGAGCGGCAGCAGTGCGATCGCCACCGAGACCATGGTGCGCGTCGAGAACGTCCACCGGTCGTACGGGACGGGAGCCACCGCCGTACACGCCCTGCGCGGGGTGTCCTTCGACGTGCCGCGCGGCGAACTCGTCGCCCTCAAGGGCCGTTCGGGGTCCGGCAAGACCACGTTGCTGAACCTCGTCGGTGGGCTCGACGAGCCGGACGAGGGTCGGATCACCGTGGACGGGCTCGAGCTGTCCGGGCTCGGTGAGGAGGGGCTGCTCCGGCTGCGCCGGGACCGTATCGGCTTCGTCTTCCAGTCCTTCGGGCTCATCCCGATCCTGACGGCCGCCGAGAACGTGGGCGTCCCGCTGCGGCTGCGCCGGGCCCATCCGCGGGAGCGCGAGGAGCGCGTCGAGCTGCTGCTCGCCCTGGTCGGCCTGGCCGATCACGCGGCGCAGCGCCCCGGCGAGCTCTCCGGCGGTCAGCAGCAGCGGGTGGCCATCGCGCGCGCTCTCGCCAACCAGCCCTCGCTCCTCATCGCCGACGAACCCACCGGCCAGCTCGACGCGGAGACCGGCCTCGCCGTGATGGAGCTGCTGCGCGCGGTCGTCCGCAGCGAGCAGGTCACCGCGCTCGTCGCCACGCATGACGCCGCGCTGCTCGACCTCGCGGACCGGGTGCTGGAGCTGAGCGACGGCGAGATCGTCGAGCACTGATCCCGGGTGCTGAGGCGCACCGGGCGCGCATCAGGGTTGCGTCAAAGACGTCTCCGGGCCAGCCTTCCGCGCCGTGGGAGCCGATGATTGGCCGTAAGGTCGACGCAGCGTGTGCGGCTGTTATGGGAAGACAGTGGGACCATGGGACGCGGCAGGCTTCGGATCTATCTCGGTGCGGCGCCGGGCGTCGGCAAGACGTACGCGATGCTGTCCGAGGCGCACCGCCGCGTCGAGCGGGGCACGGACTGTGCGGTGGCCTTCGTCGAGCACCACAACCGGCCGCGGACCGAGGTGATGCTGCACGGCCTGGAGGAGATCCCGCGCCGGGAGCTGGAGTACCGGGGCTCGTTCTTCACCGAGATGGACGTGGACGCGGTGCTGGCGCGGCGGCCCCAGGTGGCGCTCGTCGACGAGCTGGCCCACTCGAACATCCCGGGTTCACGTAACGGCAAGCGGTGGCAGGACGTTGAGGAACTGCTCGCGGCCGGCATCGACGTCGTCTCGACGGTCAATATCCAGCACCTGGAGTCGCTGGGTGACGTCGTCGAGTCGATAACGGGCGTACGGCAGAAGGAAACCGTCCCCGACGAAGTGGTGCGCCGGGCCGATCAGATGGAGCTGGTCGACATGTCGCCCCAGGCGCTGCGGCGGCGGATGGCGCACGGCAACATCTACAAGCCGGACAAGGTCGACGCGGCCCTGTCGAACTACTTCCGCCCCGGCAACCTGACCGCGCTGCGCGAGTTGGCCCTGCTGTGGGTCGCCGACCGCGTCGACGAGTACCTCCAGCAGTACCGGGGCGAGCACGGCATCCGCTCCACCTGGCAGGCCCGTGAACGCATCGTGGTGGGGCTGACGGGTGGTCCGGAGGGCCGGACATTGATCCGCCGGGCGGCCCGGCTCGCGGAGAAGGGTGCCGGCGGCGAGGTGCTCGCGGTCTACATCGCGCGCAGCGACGGTCTGACGTCCGCCTCGCCGAAGGAACTGGCCGTCCAGCGCACCCTGGTGGAGGACCTCGGCGGCACCTTCCATCACGTCATCGGGGACGACGTTCCCTCGGCGCTGCTGGAGTTCGCGCGCGGGGTCAACGCCACGCAGATCGTGCTCGGCGTCTCCCGCCGCAAGGGCTGGCAGTACGTGTTCGGGCCCGGCGTCGGCGCCACGGTCGCCCGCGAGTCGGGCCCCGACCTGGACGTTCACCTGATCACGCACGACGAGGTCGGCAAGGGGCGCGGTCTGCCCGTTGCCCGGGGTGCGCGGCTCGGGCGGTCACGGATCATCGGAGGCTGGCTGACCGGGATCGGCGGCCCGGCGCTGCTGACGGTGCTGCTCACCCACACCGACGCGGACCTCGGCCTCACCAACAACATGCTGCTGTTCCTGACACTGACGGTGTCCGCGGCGCTCCTCGGCGGACTGCTGCCGGCGCTGGCCTCGGCCGCCTTCGGCTCCCTGCTGCTGAACTGGTACTTCACGCAGCCCTTCCACCGGCTGACGATCGCCGACCCGAAGAACATCCTCGCCCTGGCGATCTTCGTGGCGGTGGCCGTGTCGGTGGCATCGGTGGTGGATCTGGCGGCCCGGCGTACGCATCAGGCGGCCCGGCTGCGCGCCGAGTCGGAGATCCTCTCCTTCCTGGCGGGCAGCGTGCTGCGCGGCGAGACCAGTGTGGACGCCCTGCTGGAGCGGGTCCGGGAGACCTTCGGCATGGAGTCGGTTGTGCTGCTGGAGCGTACGAGCGACGTCGATCCGTGGACCTGCGCGGCCAGTGTCGGCCCGCAGCCGCCGGTCCGGCCGGAGGACGCGGACGTGGACATGCCGGTCGGCGACCACATGGCGCTGGCCCTGTCCGGCCGGGTGCTGCCCGCCGAGGACCGCCGGGTGCTGGCCGCCTTCGCCGCCCAGGCCGCCGTCGTCCTGGACCGCCAGCGCCTCCGGTCCGAGGCGGAGCAGGCCCGCACACTGGCCGAGGGCAACCGCATCCGTACGGCGCTGCTGGCCGCCGTAAGCCACGATCTGCGCACCCCGCTGGCCGCGATCAAGGCCGCCGTGTCGTCCCTGCGGTCCGATGACGTGGCCTGGTCTCAGGAGGACGAGGCCGAACTCCTGGAGGGGATCGAGGCGGGTGCCGACCGCCTTGACCACCTGGTGGGCAATCTCCTGGACATGTCCCGGCTGCAGACCGGCACCGTCATCCCGCTGATCCGCGAGATCGACCTGGACGAGGTGGTCCCGATGGCGCTGGGCGGCGTACCCGAGGACAGTGTGGACCTCGACATCCCCGAGACGCTGCCCATGGTCGCCGTCGACCCGGGACTGCTGGAGCGTTCGGTCGCCAACATCGTCGAGAACGCCGTGAAGTACAGCCCCGACGGCGAGCCGGTCCTGGTGGCCGCCAGCACACTCGGCGAGCGGGTCCAGGTGCGGGTGGTGGACCGCGGGCCCGGCGTCCCCGACGAGGCCAAGGACCGCATCTTCGAACCCTTCCAGCGCTACGGCGACGCCCCGCGCGGCGCCGGCGTGGGCCTCGGACTCGCGGTCGCCCGCGGCTTCGCCGAAGCCATGGGCGGCACCCTCGACGCCGAGGACACTCCCGGAGGCGGACTCACGATGGTGCTCACCGTCCGGGCGGGCCCGTCCCGTGACGTACGACCCGCAGAACCCGCACAACCGGAAAGGCAGGCTTCATGACCCGCGTCCTGGTGGTCGACGACGAGCCGCAGATCACCCGAGCCCTCGTGATCAACCTCAAGGCACGCAAGTACGAGGTGGACGCGGCTCCCGACGGCGCCACCGCGCTCCAGCTGGCGGCCGCCCGCCACCCAGACGTGATCGTGCTCGACCTGGGCCTGCCCGACATGGACGGCGTCGAGGTGATCAAGGGACTTCGCGGCTGGACGCGCGTACCGATCCTGGTGCTGTCGGCCCGGCACTCCTCGGACGAGAAGGTCGAGGCCCTGGACGCGGGCGCCGACGACTACGTCACCAAGCCCTTCGGCATGGACGAGCTGCTGGCCCGGCTGCGGGCCGCCGTCCGCCGCGCGGAGCCCAACGGCGGCGGCGAGGACGAAGTGATCGTGGAGACCGAGGACTTCACCGTCGACCTGTCCGCCAAGAAGGTCAACCGGGCAGGCCGCGACGTGCGCCTCACCCCGACCGAATGGCACCTTCTGGAGGTGCTGGTGCGCAACATGGGCCGGCTGGTCAGCCAGAAGCAGCTGCTCCAGGAGGTCTGGGGTCCCTCGTACGGCACTGAGACCAACTACCTGCGCGTCTACATGGCCCAGCTGCGGCGCAAGCTGGAGGGGGACCCTTCGCATCCTCGGCACTTCATAACGGAGCCGGGGATGGGTTACCGGTTCGAGAGGTGAGCCGAGTGACGGCCGGGGGTCTGGGGGTTGTCCCCCGGGGGATGCAGCATCACGGAGCCCGGGATGGGGTATCGATTCGAGCGTTAGTTCTATGGGTAAGCCTAGGAGGTACGAAGCTGTCAGCGGCCCCCGGTACGCTTCAGACATGAGTGCTGTCCCTCGTTCCGAAAGGCCGCCGGGCCGCTTCCGGCGGATGATCGACCGGCTCTCCTCGTCGCAGGAGGACCTGGAGTCGGAGGAACTGCGCGAGGACACCGAGACCACCGGGTGTACGCGTATCGGTGACGCACTTGACCGACAGATAGTGACCGTTACTGGTACCTTGCGCACGGTCACGCTGCGCCCGAGGGCCGGTGTCCCGGCTCTGGAGGCCGAGCTGTTCGACGGTTCGGGCGCCCTGGACGTGGTGTGGCTCGGCAGGCGCTCCATCGTGGGGATCGAACCGGGGCGCAAGCTGATCGCATCGGGCCGGATCTCGATGAGCCGGGGCCGCCGGGTGCTGTTCAATCCGAAGTACGAACTCAGACCTCTCGGACGGGAGTAGCCGGTGACGTCGCTCGACAAGCCGACCGAAGACGACGCCCATGACTCGCGGGCGGTGACGGAGGCCGCGCTCTTCGAGGCGTTCGGCGGTCTGCGGGGCATGATCGAGACGGTCCTGCCCGGCCTGCTCTTCGTCACGATCTACACGGTCAACAAGGATCTGCACTCCGCGGCCATCGCGGCCCTCGGCGTCTCCGTGCTGCTCGTCGTGGTGCGCCTGGTCATGAAGGACACCGTCAAGCACGCCTTCAGCGGTGTCTTCGGGGTGGCCTTCGGCGTGGTCTTCGCGATGATGACCGGCAACGCCAAGGACTTCTATCTGCCGGGCATGCTCTACACGCTGGGCCTGGGCCTCGCGTACATCATCACGACCCTCGCGGGCGTCCCGCTGATCGGCCTGATCCTCGGTCCGGTCTTCAAGGAGAACCTCTCCTGGCGGACGCGTAACCCGGGCCGTAAGAAGGCGTACGCGAAGGCGAGTTACGCGTGGGGGGCGATTCTGCTCGCCAAGTGCGCGATTCTCTTTCCGCTGTACTGGTGGGCGGACACGACGCAACTGGGGTGGGTCCTCGTTGCGTTGAAGATTCCGCCGTTCCTGCTGGCGGTGTGGCTGACCTGGGTGTTCCTGGCGAAGGCGCCCGCGCCGATTGACGTGTTCGCTGAGATGGAGGCCGCGGAGAAGGCCGAGGAGGAGCGCGAGCGCCAGCGCACGGGTGGCTCCGCGAACGGCTCCGCCGGGGAGGTCGGTGCTCGGCACCGGAGGAGTTGAGCTGAGCGCTCCGCTGGGTGCGGGGTTTGTGCGGTTCGGTTCCACGCTGTGAGTTCGTTGTGGCTTGTCGCGCAGTTCCCCGCGCCCCTAAAGGGCGCTGGCCGCGCCGCAAATTGATACAGCCCCGCACCCCTGAAGGGGCGCTGGTCGCGCCCGGCGGCAGGCTCGTAGACGTAAGGGTGGGGCGCCCGGCATGCTTCGGGCGCCCCATCCTCGTACGCGAGCGAACTAGCCCACCGCATCCTCTCGCCGTACCGACAGCAGGTCCTCCAGCTGCTCCTCCCTGGCCTGGGCCGCTACGAACAGCAGCTCGTCGCCCGCCTCCAGGGAGTCCTCCCGGGTGGGGGTGAGGACTCGGGTGCCGCGGATGATGGTGACCAGGGACGTGTCCTCGGGCCATTCCACGTCGCCGACCCGGGTGCCTGCCAGGGCCGACTCCGGGGGGAGCGTCAGCTCTACCAGGTTGGCGTCGCCGTGGCTGAAGCGGAGGAGGCGTACCAGGTCGCCTACGCTCACCGCCTCCTCGACCAGGGCCGACATCAGGCGGGGGGTCGAGACGGCGACGTCCACGCCCCAGGACTCGTTGAACAGCCACTCGTTCTTGGGGTTGTTGACGCGGGCGACGACGCGCGGAACGCCGTACTCCGTCTTCGCCAGCAGCGAGACGACGAGGTTGACCTTGTCGTCGCCCGTGGCGGCGATGACGACGTTGCAGCGCTGAAGCGCCGCCTCGTCCAGCGAAGTGATTTCGCAGGCGTCGGCCAGCAGCCACTCCGCCTGCGGCACGCGCTCGACCGAGATCGCGGTCGGCGCCTTGTCGATCAGCAGGATCTCGTGCCCGTTCTCCAGCAGCTCGCCCGCGATCGAGCGGCCCACCGCACCGGCACCGGCAATGGCGACCCTCATCAGTGACCGCCCTCCTCGTCAGGGCCCTTGGCGAACGCCGCCTCGACCTTGTCCACGTCGTCCGTACGCATCATCACGTGCACGAGATCGCCCTCCTGCAGCACGGTCTGCGAGCTCGGCAGGACCGCCTCGCCCAGGCGGGTGAGGAAGGCGACGCGCACGCCGGTGTCGTCCTGGAGCCGGCTGATCCGCTGGCCCACCCACGCTGTCGAGGCGTGCACCTCGGCGAGCTGCACCCCGCCGGTGGGATCCCGCCACAACGGCTCGGAGCCCGACGGGAGCAGCCGGCGCAGCATCTGGTCGGCGGTCCAGCGGACGGTGGCCACGGTCGGGATGCCCAGGCGCTGGTAGACCTCGGCGCGGCGGGGGTCGTAGATGCGCGCCGCCACATTCTCGATGCCGAACATCTCGCGGGCCACCCGGGCGGCGATGATGTTCGAGTTGTCCCCACTGGAGACGGCGGCGAAGGCGCCCGCCTCCTCGATGCCCGCCTCGCGCAGGGTGTCCTGGTCGAAGCCGACTCCGGTGACACGACGGCCGCCGAACCCGGAGCCCAGTCGTCGGAAGGCGGTGGGGTCCTGGTCGACCACGGCGACCGTGTGCCCCTGTTGCTCCAGGGTCTGGGCGAGAGCGGAACCCACTCTCCCGCAGCCCATGATGACGATGTGCACGACCGTCCTTCCGCTGTCAATCGTACTGCTCATGGAGTTACTGCTCAGGCCGAACAGAGTCTTGAACAGGGTCTCAGACCGATGCCCAAGCTACACACGCGCGGTCCGCGCAGGGCACCCCTGTGCACGCTCGCCCACGGCCTTTCCGCGATCAGCGGCGGCTGATGCTGCGGACGCTGACGAGGGTCAGGACACCGAGCCCGAGGAGTGCGGCGGCGGCGCCGATGAGTTCCGCGGTGGCTTGCGTCATGAGGTCTCCAAGAGGGGGGATGCGAGGTTTTGTCATATAGACATGGGGACGCCGTCGGTGCCGGAACCCGCAGCATCGCCCGTCGCTTAATTCACTCGTAGAGCAGACGTCGGGTGGCGGGTGGGCGCCCCATACCCCGACGGCTTACGATCCTCTGCGTGTCCAAACTGACCGACGTGCCCAAACGGATCCTCATCGGGCGCGCACTGCGCAGTGACCGGCTGGGGGAAACGCTCCTGCCGAAGCGCATCGCCCTCCCCGTTTTCGCCTCCGACCCGCTCTCCTCCGTGGCGTACGCGCCGGGCGAGGTGCTGCTGGTCCTGTCCATCGCGGGCGTGTCGGCCTACCACTTCAGCCCCTGGATCGCGGTCGCGGTCGTGGTGCTGATGTTCACGGTGGTGGCCTCGTACCGGCAGAACGTGCACGCGTACCCGAGCGGCGGCGGCGACTACGAGGTGGCCAACACCAACCTCGGCCCCAAGGCAGGTCTCACCGTCGCCAGCGCGCTGCTCGTCGACTACGTCCTCACCGTCGCCGTGTCGATCTCCTCCGGCATCGAGAACCTCGGCTCCGCGATCCCCTTCGTGGTCGAGAACAAGGTGCCGTGCGCGATCGCCGTCATCGTGCTGCTCACGCTGATGAACCTGCGCGGCGTCAAGGAGTCCGGGAGGCTCTTCGCGATCCCGACGTACGTCTTCGTGACGGGCGTCTTCGCCCTGATCGCCTGGGGCGCGTTCCGCGGTCTGTTCCTCGGCGACACCATGAGGGCGCCGACCGCCGACTTCGAGATCAAGGCCGAGAACCAGGGACTCGCAGGCTTTGCGCTGGTCTTCCTGCTGCTGCGCGCCTTCTCCTCCGGCTGTGCCGCGCTCACCGGTGTCGAGGCGATCAGCAACGGCGTCCCCGCCTTCCGCAAGCCCAAGTCCAAGAACGCGGGGAACACGCTCGCGATGATGGGCCTGCTGGCGGTCACCATGTTCTGCGGCATCATCGGCCTGGCCATGGCGACGAACGTCCGCATGGCCGAGAACCCGGCGCACGGTCTGCTGAAGAACGGCGTCGCGGTCGGCGCCGACTACGTCCAGAACCCGGTGATCTCGCAGGTCGCCGAGGCCGTCTTCGGGAACGGCAGCTTCATGTTCGTGCTGCTCGCCGCAGCCACGGCGCTGGTTCTCTTCCTCGCGGCCAACACCGCGTACAACGGCTTCCCGCTGCTCGGCTCGATCCTCGCGCAGGACCGCTATCTGCCCCGTCAGCTGCACACCCGCGGCGACCGCCTCGCCTTCTCGAACGGCATCGTGCTGCTCGCGGGCGCCGCCGGGCTGCTGGTGTGGGTCTACGGCGCCGACTCGACCCGGCTGATCCAGCTCTACATCGTCGGCGTCTTCGTCTCCTTCACGCTCAGCCAGACCGGCATGGTCCGGCACTGGAACCGCCACCTGGCCACCGAGCGCGACCAGGCCGCGCGCCGCCGCATGTACCGCTCCCGGGCGATCAACACTTTCGGCGCCTTCTTCACCGGGCTCGTGCTGATCGTCGTCCTGGTCACCAAGTTCACCCACGGCGCCTGGGTCGCGCTGCTCGGCATGGTGATCTTCTACGTGACCATGTCCGCGATCCGTAAGCACTACGACCGCGTCGCCGAGGAGATCGCCGCGCCGGAAGGGCCGAGCGACGATGTCGTACGTCCCTCGCGCGTCCACTCCGTGGTCCTGATCTCGAAGATCCACCGCCCGACGCTGCGCGCCCTCGCCTACGCCAAGCTGATGCGCTCGCACACTTTGGAGGCGCTCAGCGTCAATGTCGACCCGGCCGAGACGAAGGCACTGAGGGAGGAGTGGGAGCGGCGCGGCATCGACGTACCGCTGAAGGTCCTCGATTCCCCGTATCGCGAGATCACGCGGCCGGTCATCGAGTACGTGAAGAACCTGCGCCGGGAGTCCCCGCGCGATGTGGTCAGCGTGATCATCCCCGAGTACGTGGTCGGCCACTGGTACGAGCAACTGCTGCACAACCAGAGCGCGCTCAGGCTCAAGGGGCGGCTGCTGTTCACACCGGGGGTGATGGTGACGTCCGTGCCGTACCAGCTGGAGTCCTCCGAGGTGGCCAAGAGGCGAGCCCGCAAGCGGCAGGAGTGGAACGCGCCGGGTGCCGTGCGGCGCGGTCCCGCGGAGGAGAGGCCCAAGGAGCCCAGCACTCCCAAGGGCTGACGGACTCGTGTCGAACGGCAGGGCGGCGTCCACGTAGACTGGTGGGCTGTTGTCCGGCCGTTCCCCTTTTCGCATCTGGAGTCACCCCGCCATGCAGGCAGAACCGAAGAAAACGCCGGCGGGGTCGCTCGTGGGCCAGGAGTACGAGGTCGAGATCGGACCCGTCGCCCATGGAGGGCACTGCATCGCCCGTACGTCCAATCAGGAAGGGGCGGCGCGAAGCGCCTCGTTGAGGGGCGGTGGCCGGGAGACGGGTGGGCAGGTGCTCTTCGTCCGGCACGCGCTGCCCGGTGAGCGGGTCGTCGCGCGCGTGACGGAGGGCGAGGAGGACTCGCGCTTCCTGCGCGCGGACGCGGTGACCGTCCTGGAGGCGTCCAAGGACCGTGTCGAGGCGCCCTGCCCGTACGCGGGTCCCGGCCGCTGCGGCGGCTGCGACTGGCAGCACGCCAAGCCGGGCGCGCAGCGCCGCCTGAAGGGCGAGGTGATCGCCGAGCAGCTGCAGCGGCTCGCGGGCCTGACGCCCGAGGAGGCCGGCTGGGACGGCACGGTGATGCCGGCCGAGGGCGACAAGGTGCCCGCCGGTGAGGTGCCCGCCTGGCGTACGCGCGTGCAGTACGCGGTGGACGACTCCGGGCACGCCGGTCTGCGACGGCACCGTTCGCACGAGGTCGAGCCGATCGAGCACTGCATGATCGCCGCGCCGGGCGTCAGCGAGCTGGGCATCGAGCAGCGTGACTGGTCAGGGATGGAGTCGATCGAGGCGATCGCGGCGACGGGATCCCAGGACCGGCAGGTGATCCTCACGCCACGGCCCGGCGCCCGCCTGCCGATCGTGGAGCTGGACCGGCCGGTGTCGGTCATGCGCGTGGAGGAGAAGGACGGCGGAGTCCATCGGGTCCACGGCCGCCCCTTTGTGCGCGAGCGCGCGGACGACCGTACGTACCGTGTCGGCAGCGGCGGCTTCTGGCAGGTCCATCCGAAGTCCGCGGACACGCTGGTCAAGGCGGTCATGCAGGGCCTGCTGCCGCGCAAGGGCGACACGGCGCTCGACCTGTACTGCGGCGTCGGCCTCTTCGCGGGCGCCCTGGCCGACCGCCTGGGCGACAAGGGCGCGGTACTGGGCATCGAGACCGGCAAGCGCGCGGTGGAGGATGCCCGGCACAACCTCTCCGCCTTCGACCGCGTCCGCATCGAACAGGGCAAGGTCGAGACGGTGCTGCCGCGCACCGGAATCACCGAGGCCGACCTGATCGTCCTGGATCCGCCGCGGGCGGGCGCCGGCAAGAAGACGGTCCGGCTTCTGACGGGGCTGGGGGCGCGTCGCATCGCGTATGTGGCTTGCGATCCGGCGGCGTTGGCGCGGGATTTGGGGTACTTCCGTGAAGGGGGGTATCGGGTGCGGACGCTGCGGGCGTTTGATTTGTTTCCGATGACGTCGCACGTGGAGTGCGTGGCGATTCTTGAGCCTGTCGCGAAGAGCCTCTGACCTGCGGGTTCTCTGATTCCTGAGGTTATGGGCGGGGTGGCCCGACCTGTTTTCACAGGTTCACGGCGTGGAGCGTTGAGCAGGTGCACGCGACGTTCCTCACCTGCGGCTTCGCGTAGCGGGGCGCGGGTGGGAGGTGCTTCGCCGCTATCTCACGGAGGCGGTGGGGAAACGTCTTGACGCTCGTCCGACGCTGATTCTGGCGGAGCGTCTTGACGTTTGCTCGGCCGGCTGGCGAGCCCAAGGCGAAGGTCCTGCCCGCCCTTTCCTTCGCGGTCGACCTGGTGCAACCGGCCGCGCGTGGTGCGTCAGCGCAGACTGGCGCACGGCGGTCACGAGAGCGCAAGTGGACGTCACCGCCGCCGAAGGGGTCACCCATGGCCGGACGGAAGCGGGGGACCACGGCGGCGGCTCACTCCTTGGCCTTGTCCTGTGTGCCGCGGATGAGTTCCGCCTCGGCGGGTGCCAGATGCCGGCCGTTCTCGGCTGCGACCTGGGCCAGAAGGAGTTCTCCGGTGTGGGCAACGTGCCGTCGCATCGCCTCGGCGGCCGCGGCCGGGTCGCGATCGGCGAGCGCGTCGAGGATGGGCAGGTGCTCGGCGGCGATGTCGGCGAGTGAGCGGGTGCGGTCGACGGTGGAGGCGCCGACCGTGGCGATGGTGTCGCGCAGATGGGCGACTGTCGTGACGAGCAGCGAGTTGCCCCCGGCGGTGAGGACGAGCGCGTGGAAGGCTCGATCGTGGGCCATGAAGCGGGCTTCGTCGTGGTCGGCTGCCGCCGCACCCATGTCTGCCAGTTCCCGCCGCAGGCCGTCGATCAGGGCGGGATCGACGTGCTGGGCCGCCAGTCGGGCGGCGGGCACCTCCAGCAACAGACGCAGGTGGAAGACCTCGGCGATCTGTCGGGGCTCGCGCCGTACGACCCTGAAGCCGCGGTTGCGCTCGATCCGCACCAGGCCGAGATCGGCCAGTCCCAACAGCGCCTCGCGTGCCGGGGTACGAGAGACGTTCAGCCGGTCCGCGAGTTGGCTGACGGAGTACAGCTCACCGGGCCGCATTTCTCCGGTGACTATCGCTTCCTTGACCACCTCGGCGATCTGCGTACTCAGATTCGCGTTACCGGCGATCTCCCGCACCCTGGGCCTCCGCTCGCTCGTACTCCCGGCGCCTCGCTACGCCGCACCTGACATGTTACGTGTGACATGCCCGGGCCTGGTTGACGTGAGCGCGCAGCCCGAGCCGCATCATTCGAGGCGGGATGCGAGAAGTTCGGCCAGGTGGACACCCTCGCGGGCTCCGAGATCGGACAGCTGAGTGCGGCAGGAGAACCCGTCGGTCAACACCACAGCGTCGGGATCCGCTTCGCGTACGGCCGGCAGCAGGGTGCTCTCGGCGATGGCAACGCTGACGTCGTAGTGGCCGCGTTCGGCGCCGAAGTTCCCGGCCTGTCCGCAGCAGCCCCCGACTCTCCGTACCGTGCTCCCAGCCCTTGTGAGCAACTCGCGGTCGTGCTCCCAGCCCATGACGGCATGCTGGTGGCAGTGCGGCTGGGCGACCACACGCACGCCGTCCAGGCTCGGTGGTTCCCACCCGGCACGCGGGGCGAGGTGCTCGGCGAGCGTCCGGACGCCACGCGCCACCTCCTGTGCGGCGGGATCACCACCGAGCAGTTCGAGGGCGTCGGAGCGGAAGACGGCGGTGCACGACGGTTCCAGGCCCACCACGGGTATGCCGTCCGCGACCAGCGGACGCAGCTCCGCCACAGACCGGCGCAGTATCCGCCGCGCCGTGTCCAGACGGCCGGTGGAGATCCAGGTCAGGCCGCAGCACAGCTTCTTCCGGGGAATGCGGACCGCGAATCCGGCATGCTCCAGCACCCGTACGGCGGCGATGCCCACCTGCGGGGTGAAGTGGTCGGTGAACGTGTCGACCCACAGGAGCACCGGATCGCCCGGGTCGCCGACGCGACCGCGTTCGCGCCGGTGCTCGCTGAACCAGCGCCGAAAGGTCTGGCGGGCGAACGGCGGCACATCGCGGCGCGGGTCCACTCCCGCCATGCGCTTGCCCGGTGCGGCCAGCGGACCGGACGTGGCACGGTTGACCAGTCCCGGCGCGAGGGAGGCGAGCCGCGACCAGGTCGGCAGGCTTCCCAGCGTGTAGTGCGCCGGCGGTCGTGGACGATGACGATAGGTCTGGTAGAGGGCCTCGGCCTTGTACATGGCCATGTCGACGCCGGTCGGGCAGTCCGACGCGCAGCCCTTGCACGCCAGGCACAGATCCAGCGCCTCGCGTACGGCCGGCGCCCGCCAGTCGGGCACCAGTGAGCCGACCGCCATCTCCTGCAGCACTCGCGCGCGGCCCCGCGTGGAGTCCTTCTCGTCCCGGGTGGCCCGGTAGGAGGGGCACATCACCTCACCGTCCCCCGTCGGATCGGCGCGGCACTTGCCCACTCCGGTGCAGCGGTGAACCGCGGCGGTGAAATCCCCGGCGTCCTCCCGGTAGCCGAAAGCCAGGTCGGTGCGGATCGGGTGGGCCGCCGGGGTTCGCAGATCGGCGTCGAGCGGGCGGGGACGCACGATGACCCCGGGGTTCAGGACGCCGGCCGGGTCGAACACGTCCTTGACGGCGCTGATCGCCCTCAGGGCCGCGGAGGAGTACATCAACGGCAGCAACTCACCCCGGGCCCGCCCGTCACCGTGTTCGCCGGACAGGGAGCCGCCGTACCGGGCCACCAACTTGGCCGCATCGAGCAGGAACTCTCTGAAGACCACCGGACCGCGCGGCTCGGTCAGGGGGAAGTCGATACGGACGTGCACGCAGCCGTCACCGAAATGCCCGTACGGTGTACCGGTCAGCTCGTGATCGGTGAGCAGGGCCTCGAATTCGCGGAGATAGGCACCGAGCCTCTCCGGCGGGACGGCGGCGTCCTCCCAGCCGGCGTGCGCGGCACGGCCGCGTTGTGAGCGGGCGGCCAGTCCGGCGCCGTCCTCTCTGATCCGCCACAGCGCGGCGGCCTGCGCCGGGTCGGTGACGATCCGGTGACCGCTCGCACCCGTGTCCGCCGCCACCACGGCGGACTGCCGCACGGCGAGGGCGCTCTCGTCGTCGTCGGACAGCTCGACGAAGAGCCAGCCGCCGCCCTTGGGCAGCGGCGGCACCGCGTCGGCGCCGCGCCGGGCGCGCACGACATCCACAATGCGGGCATCCAGCCCCTCCACCGCGACGGGTGAGTGGGCGGTGATGTGCGGGACGGCGTCGGCGGCCGTCGCCAGATCCGGGTAGCCCAGCACCACCAGGGATGTCCGCGCCGGGACCGCGACCAACCGCACCTTGGCGCCGAGCAGTACTCCGCACGTGCCCTCGGTGCCGACCAGGGCACGTGCGACGTCGAATCCGCGCTCCGGCAGTAGGTGCTCGAGCGAGTATCCGGACACCTGCCGACCGAACCGCCCGAATTCGGTACGGAGGGGTCCGAGGTTGGCCCGCACCACCTCCTGCAGTTTCGACAGCGTCGGTGAGGACCGCGGGTCGGCCGAGCGGACGGCGGTGAGTCGCTCGCCGCCACCGGTGAGCACGTCCAGTTCGACGACGTTGTCGGCGGTGCGGCCGTAGCCCAGAGCGCGTGAACCGCAGGCGTTGTTGCCGATCATGCCGCCGATCGTGCAGCGGCTGTGCGTCGAGGGGTCGGGACCGAAACGCAGTCCGTGGGCGCCCGCGGCCCGCTGGAGATCGTCGAGTACGACGCCCGGTTCGACCACAGCCGTCCTGGACTCGGCGTCCACGTGGCGGATGCGGGTCAGGTGCCGGGAGAAGTCCAGCACCACGCCGCTGCCCACGGCGTTGCCGGCGATCGACGTGCCGGCGCCCCGTGCCGTCAGGGGGACACCCAGATCGTGGCATACCGCCAAGGCGGCCGCCACGTCATCGGCCCCCCTCGGGAAGGCGACGGCGGTGGGTACGACCCGGTACAGCGAGGCGTCGGTCGCATATTCGGCTCTCCGGCGCGTCGAGGCGTCCACCTCCGTCACGCCCGCCGCGCGCAGGGCGGCGACCACCTCCTTCGGATCCATCTCCACCGTGTGCATGTCCGAGGGGGCTCCTGATGTCTCGTGGGGGGCCTGTGATGTGGGCAAGCAGTGCGTCCCAGGGGCGGGGGTGGCTAAGGACGGGGTGCCGGCTGTCGGAGTCGGCTGCACTGGCGGCCACATGGGGGAGATCGGTCGTCGGGCTGTGCGCGACCGGTCACTGGCTCGAGGGTGGGGCGGGTTCGCCGCCCTGGCCGGGTGGCTGACCGTGCGTGTGGCCGGGACCATGCGTGTGGCCGTGGCCGTGGCCGTGAGTCTGGGTGTGGGGGTGGCTGTGGACGTGGGTTTCTCCAGCGCCCACGCCGGGCATCGGGTCGCCGGCCCGCAGCGGTCGCTGCTCGAAACGTCCCTCGTGTGCCACGATCGGCCGGCGGTCGCCGGCCAGCTCCGGGTGGGCGTCCTCCAGACGCCGGCGGGCCTCGGCCGTGCGCCGTAGGTGGGTCACGTAGTCCCGATCGCCCTCGTAGGTGCCACGCCAGGTCTGTGGCATCGACTCCGCGGACGGCGGCAGCTTCGCGGTGCCCGCGAGACCGAAGACGCTGGGAACCTTGGACGTCGGCGCTCCGCAGACCGGGCAGTCCGGCATGGGCGCGGTGAAGGACTGGATGACCTCGTGGCGGTGGCCGGACGGACACTTCAGATCGTAGATGGCCATGGCCGCCTCACCAGTTGTCCAGCGAGCGGACGAGGATCCGCTCGATGTCCTCGTCCGTGACCGGCCGGGGAGCGGTGGCGAGCAGCCTCTGCTGCTTCATCGCCCCCTCGACCAGGTCGGGGACGTCCGACGAGGTGTAACCGACGCCGCCGATACCGTTCGGGATGCCGATGTCCTGCATGAGTTCCGTCAGCATGGCGGGCAGGAAGTCGGCGAGGTCCTTCGGCCTGTCGGCGGTCGGGTCCAGCAACTCGGCGGCGCGCACGTGCCGTTCCGGCCGGGCGGAGAAGGTGAACCTGAACGCCTCCGGTGCGGTGAGCGACACCGACATGCCATGGGGCACCATCGGCTCGTGCACCGCGTAGCCGGGCGGCCGGAACTCCTTGACCCGCCCGGCGATCGGATAGGCGTTGGCGTGCGGGATGTGGACTCCGGCATTGCCGAACCCCAGTCCGGCCATCGTCGCGGCCAGTGCCATGTCCACGCGCGCCGCCACGTTCTCGCCGTCGCGCACCGCCGACCGGAACGAGCGGCACAGCAGTCGGAGCGCCTGCTCGGACCACATGTCGGAGATGGGGTTGGCACCGCAGTAGGGCACCCGCTGCTCGGGAGTCTTGCGGTCGTAGGAGTCGTACGGTCGAGCGGTGTAGCTCTCCAGCGCGTGGCAGAGGATGTCCATCCCGGACGAGGCGGTGACCTCGGGGGGTTGGGTGACCGTGAGCGCAGGGTCCACGACAGCCAGCGTGGGCCGCAGCGAGGCGTGACTGATGCCGGTCTTCACCTTCAGCGAGAGCACGTCCAGCACGCAGATCGTGGTGCTCTCCGAACCGGTACCGGTCGTGGTGGGCACCGCGACCAGCGGCTTGAGCGGTTGGGCGGGGGCCTTGGCAGCGCCCACGGGCGCGTTGATGTAGTCCATCAGCTCACCGGTGTTGGTGGTGAGCAGGTTGACGGCCTTGGCGGTGTCGATGCTGGAACCGCCGCCGACGGCCACGAACGCGTCCCAGGGCCCCGAACCTCGGGCATGGTCGATGGCCTGCCGCAGGCTGGCGTCCGTGGGCTCGACGTGTACGCCGTCGAACACATGGGCTTCGACACCGAACTTCGCCATCTGTTCGGCGACCCGCTGAGGGTGCTCGGTGGCGGCGATCTGGGGATCGGTGACGATCAGGACCCGCTTCGCCCCCAGGCGGGCCAGATCGAACCCGATCTCATCGCTGGCTCCAGCCCCGAACTTCAGGGCTGGCGAACCGTAGGTGAAAACCGTCTCCGTGGACGTGTCCGGAATCATGAGTAGTAGCCGTCCGGGGCCCGGCGCATGGAGCGCAACTGCTCGGCGTCATGACCGAAGACGACCTGGGCGTTCGACTGCTCGGCCAGGCCGCGGATCTTCTCGACCGAGCCGTACCAGGCCGACAGGTCGTTGACGATGGCCGCCGGTATGGCAGGGGGTCCGTAGGAGTCGCCCATGTAGACGGCGTCCGACGTGAAGATCATCGAACCGGTCTCCGGCAGGTCCACCTTCATCGCCATGGTCCCCGGTGTGTGCCCCGGGGCCTCGATCAGGGTGACCCCCGGAAGGATTTCGGTGTCGCCCGAGACGGTCTCGAAGTCGAGTCCCTCGTAATCCGCCTTCAGGTGTGCCCCGTTGAAGGCGCCCTCGTAGCCGAAGGCCCACTTCTGTTCTTCCGCGTGGCACACCAGCCGCGCGCCGGTGCCGGCGAACATGTTCACGTTCCCGGCGTGGTCGAAGTGAAGGTGCGACAGCACGACGTAGTCCAGCCGCTCGGGGCTTACGCCGAGCCGGCCCAACTGGGCGTCGAGGTACTGATCGTCACTCACCTGGTCGTAGGGGAAGAACTCCTGCAGCCCGGTCGGTTCCCACCGGGTCTCCCAGTCGCGCGGGCAGCTGGTGTCCCAGAGAAGTGTGCCTTCCGGTGTCTCCACGAGAACGGCGTGGGTCGTGCAGGGATACCACTCGACCGGCCGGTCGCGGTCGGCGCGGGAGCGCATGGTGCGGCCCGGCTTCAGCAGCAGCCAGGACAAATCGCAACTCATGGCCCCGCAGTCCAGGACATGCACTTTGGTCGGCGCCATCGGACCTCCTGTTGTCCTTGTTGTCCGATCCGTGCGAATGGGTTGAGTGTGATGTGTTGCATGCAACACGTCAAGTGCCCAAGTCGACTTGGGATTTCTGTTGATCACGGACGAGGTCTCTCCCGGGCCGCTGAGCCACGCTTTCAAGGAACAAGGAAGTTCCATCGTGGTTCATGCAGGTCAACGGCCCTGGTGTGACGAGTCGTTGAGGTGTTCGCGCAGCTCATCACGTGATCGGTGCGGGGAGACCATCGGTCACCGAGCCACCTGGTGGTGCGTCAGCGCCGGCAGGGCCCGTACCAGCGCGGTCGCGTGCCGCGGATGCATGCGCAAGACCATGAGGCTCTGGGTCATGTCCCCACCCTTCGCGGGCCCGGCGCCGCGACCGTGCACGCACGGCAGGGGTCACCAGTGCGCAGCGTGCAGGAGATCCGAGAAGGGCAACCTGAAGTGGGCCGACAGACTCCGCCGACGTCTGGCCCGTGCGTACGAGCCCCGCCCCGCCGGCCCCAAGCCCTGATCCACATCGACTCGACGACAACCTCGCCAGGCGCGTAACGGGCGAGACCGCGACCTGCGCCAGGCCGAGGGCCTCGATGAACTCGATGGCGCCGTCGGCGAATCCTTCGACGGAGTCGCGCGGTTCGCCAGTCGTGTAGCCGATCCCGACGTTGTCGAAAAGGATCACGTCGTGGCCGGCGGCCAGGAGATCCAGGAACTCCGGGTCCCACGAGTCGATGGTCCCGCGGAAGCCGCTCACCAGGACCAGGGGGACGCCGCCCTGTGGCCCCATCCGCCGGTAGGTGAACGCCGCGGAAACGCCTTGCACGGACAAGTCCTCGGCCTTGTCCGCCAGATAGGTACTCATGGGGGTGCTTCTCCCTTTTGCCGGTGTGCCTGAGAGATGTGGTCTGTTGGGGCGGGCGTCGGCCGACCGCCTGGTCGGCTCGCGGATCTCCTGGTGAGGACCCGGCCGTGGAACGGCGCGGCACATCGCGCGGACGCGTGACGACCGGACGGCCGACGGTCGGCGCGGTCACGACTTGGGGTCGGTGGTTGCCCCCGGCGGTGAGCTCGTCGTCGGCGCCGGGTACGAAGTGATCGTCCTGGAGCGCTGAAGCGCATCGCACGTCAGCCCGGACGTCAGGGCCGACGGCAGCGCACAGCTCGCGATGCGCAGGGCCGTCATCCGGCAATGGCCGGCGAGGCGTGCTGGTAGCGGTCGGGGATACAGGCATTGACCAGTTCCAGCGCCGTGACCGGCTCAGAAGTCCACTCCTGCGGCGTGGCACCTCGGGGACGATGCCGCGCCGGACCTGGTACCCCAAGCCTGGAAGTGATTCGACCTGCCCCGTGCCGCTGACCGGTCAGGGCCGAGCCTGCAGGGAGTATCAAGGAGCAGGTAGGCGTTGACGCTTGTTTGACGCTCCGGGCCTTGGCACGCACCTTCAGAGGCTCACCAAGCGGCCTCTGAGCTGCAGCTTTCATTGACTGGGCTTATTCGGACGCCTTCCCGATGACCTCGCACGTGGAGTGCGTGGCTATCCTTGAGCCTGCCGAGAAGGGTCTCTGACCTGCTGTTTTGTAACCCGACCGGGTGATTTGTCTTGTTTTCGCTCGCGGAATGCGTCGGCTGGGGTTCGCTTGTGCAGAACGGTCTGAGCTGCAACTCAAGGGCTGGCGCGGGTCTCACGGGTGATGAGGCGATGTGGAATCCAGAATTCTGACGCTCGGATGACGCTCGAATGCCGGAAGTCTCAACCTCGCGGACCTCTCGGGCCCAGGTCGCGCGGACCGGGGCCGTCGGCACGGGGCGAGGACTCCGGTTCCGGGGGGCCACCGCACCTCGCCGGCGACAGTGCGTGCTGCTGCCTCGTCGCACGCACGTTGGAACCGGGAGCGCGGCCCGACCGGGCCACAGGGGTCGGCGCCGTGGTCCGAGGTGTCGAGTGGCTGGTATCACCTCGCCACTCGGATACCAGTCGGGCGCGGGGACGTGTTTCCAGCCGTTCGTCCACCGGCTCGCGGGTCATCCGGGCGAGGACGGCTCGACCGCCCGTACACCCCGCAGTCGGCACGCGGTCGGTAGCGGATGCATGCGCTCGCTCGGCGTTCCGTCAGTTGTGCGCGTCGGCTGCGGTGAGGGAGGCGAGGGCGGCGTCGAGGCGCCGGGTGGCCTCCTCGGCGACCGGGCGCAGGGCGTCGAGTTCGGTGAGTGCGACCATCGTGTTCGGGTCGAGGGCCTGTACGGCGGTGCGGTCGCCGTCGCGACGGACGACGACGTTGCAGGGCAGCAGCAGGCCGATGGCGCGGTCGGTCTCCAGGGCGCGGTGGGCCAGGGGCGGGTTGCAGGCGCCGAGGATCACGTAGTCCTCCATGTCGTGGTCGAGCTTCGCCTTGAGGGTGGCGGTGACGTCGATCTCGGTGAGAATGCCGAAGCCCTGCTCGGCGAGGGCCTCGCGGACGCGGCTGACTGCGGTGGCGAAGTCGGTGTCGAGGTGCACGGTGCGGTCGTAGCGCATGGCAGTGGTCCTGCTTTCGTGTCGGCTCGCGTGGTGCGGACCGGGTGTCCGGCCGTGTGCGAGGTACTCATGAGGTGTTTGCCGGGGCTTTCCCTGCGCTTGGAAATACCCCCTGGGGTACTCGTGTTACGGTCGTAAGTATACCCCCAGGGGTAATCCTTCATTGGAAGGGAGTACCTCGTGTTCTTCGTCGACACGATCGAGGTGGCCGGGCTCGGCAACCGTAGTTACCTGGCGGGCGGCGAGCGGACGGCGGCGGCGGTCGCCCCGCCCCGTGACGTGGATCAGGTGATCGCGGCGGCGGCCCGGCGTGGGGTGCTGATCTCGCACGTCGTCGAGACGCACGTCCACAACGACTACGTCACCGGCGGCCTGGAGCTGGCCCGGATCACGGGTGCGTCTTATCTCGTCCCTGCCGGGGCCAGGGTCTCCTTCGCGTCGATACCGGTACACGACGGCGACCGTACGGAGATCGACTCGGATGCGGGCCTGACCCTGCGCGCCGTGGCGACCCCCGGGTACACCCCGCACCACACCTCCTATGTGCTGGAGGACAACGGCACGGCGGTCGCGGTGTTCACCGGCGGCTCGCTGCTGATCGGCACGGTTGGGCCGCCCGGACCTGGTCGAGCCGCGGCTGACGGGGCAGCTGGCCCGCGCCCAGCACGCCTCCGCGCACCGCCTGGCGGCCGAGCTGCCCGACGACACGGCAGTGCTGCCCACGCACGGATTCGGCAGCTTCTGCTCGTCCTCCCAGGCGGAGGGCAGCGACACGACCATCGGCAAGGAGAAGGCGTCCAACGAAGCCCTCACCAGGGACGTCGACACTTTCGTCGCCGACCTGCTGGCCGGCCTCGACGACATCCCCGCCTACTACACACACATGGGCCCTGCCAATGCGGCCGGACCCGCGCCTGTCGATCTGACGCCGCCCGCCGTCGCCGACGCCGAGGAGATTGCAGCCCGGCTGGCGGCGGGGGAGTGGGTGGTGGACCTGCGCAACCGCATAGCGTTCGCCGCGGAGCATGTGTCCGGCTCGTTCAACTTCGAGGCCGAAGGTCAGCTCGCCCCCTATCTCGCCTGGCTGATCCCGTGGGGCAAGCCGGTCACGCTGCTCGCCGAGTCGCCAGAGCAACTCGCCACCGCCCAGCGCGAGCTGGTCCGCGTGGGAATCGACCGCCCTGCTGCCGCGGCCACCGGCGAACCCGGCGACTGGGTCCGGGAGGAGGAGGCCCAGGCTTCCTTCCCGCGCGCCACGTTCGGTGATCTCGCCCGCCGGCACCCGGCGGAGGGTGTCGTCGTCCTCGACGTCCGGCGCGGCTCGGAGCGGGCGGCCGGGTACATCGAGGGCTCGGTCCACATCCCGGTCCACGCGCTGCACCGCCGCCTCGGGGAGGTTCCTGACGGTGAGGTGTGGGTGCACTGCGCGGGCGGCATGCGGGCTGCCATCGCCGCCTCGCTGCTGGATGCCGCCGGTCGTGCCGTTGTCGCGGTGGACGACTCCTTCGACGCGGCCGAGAAGGCGGGACTCACCTTCCGGACCCCCTGACGGCATCGGACGCGCTGCAGACGTCCCACGGATCTTCACCGCCGACATGGAAACAGGAGCGAGACACCGACATGAGCATCTTCCGACGAGACCGGGGCGGTCCGAGTCGCGTGACTGTGCAGGAGGCGGCCGCGCGCACCGGCCACGGCAACGCCGTCGACAGCGGCGGTGACGCCGTGCTGCTGGATGTGCGCGAGTCGTACGAGTGGCAGGCGGGGCATGCGCCGCGCGCCGTGCATCTGCCGTTGTCCGCGCTGGCCGCAGGGGCGGGGCTGCCCGCCGAGGCGCAGGCGCGGCCCCTGGTCGTGATCTGCCGTTCCGGCAACCGGTCCCGGCGGGCCGCGGAACTGCTGGTCACCCGCGGCGTGAAGGCCGTGGACGTGATCGGGGGGATGGGGGACTGGGCGGGGGCGGGTTTGCCGGTGGTGGACGCACGCGGTGGGAACGGCACCGTGGCGTGAGCGCGGTCATACTCGCCCTGGCCGCCGGCGCGGTCATCGGCCTGGCGCTCGGCGCGCTCGGGGGCGGCGGCAGTGTGCTGGCCGTTCCCGCCCTGATCTACCTGCTCGACTTCACCCCGGTGGGGGCGACGACCGCGAGTCTGGTCATCGTCACGCTCACCTCGGTCACCGCGCTGATTGCGCACGCCCGTGACGGCCACGTCCGCTGGCGTACGGGACTGCTGTTCTCGGCGGCCGGGATCGGCCCGGCGATGCTGGGCGGCGCGCTCTCCACCCGTATCCCGGCGGCCGTACTGACGGGGGCCTTCGCCGTGGTCGCCGGCGTAGCCGCCCTGCGTATGCTGCGGTCCCGGCCGGCCGCGGAGGGCGCCGTGACGGTGCGGCCGGGGCGGGTGGCGGTCGCCGGTGGCGGGCTCGGCGCGGTCACCGGTGTCCTCGGTGTCGGCGGCGGCTTCCTCGCCGTACCGGCGCTGGTGGGCGTGCTGGGCATGCGGATACGGAACGCGGTGGGCACCAGCCTGCTGGTCATCACCGTCAACTCGCTGGCCGCGCTGGCGACCCGGGCCGGCACGGTCGAGGGGCTGGACTGGGCGGTCGTCGGACCGTTCGTCGGGGCCGCGATCCTCGGCACCTGGGACGGCAAGCGGCTGGCCGCGAAGATCTCGGGACACACGCTTCAGCGGATCTTCGCGCTGGTGCTGCTGGCGGTGGCGGCCTTCATGCTGATCGACGCAGCGCTGTGACGGCCGCCGTGGCGAGAGTCCTCACGCCAGCGACAGGAACAGCTTCTCCAGGCGGGTGCGCATCTGCTGGGCGTCCTCGCCGTTCTTGCGGCCGGATTCGATGTCTGTCATGCACTGCTGCATGCCGGTCGCGATGATCGCGAAACCGGCCCGGTCGAGAGCGCGGGAGGCTGCGGCGAGCTGCGTGACGACGTCCTCGCAGTCACGCCCCTCCTCGATCATCCGGATCACACCGGAGATCTGGCCCTGCGCACGGCGCAGCCGGTTCAGCACGGACTTCAGGTCCGCACCCTCAAGCTCCAGTTCCACGACCACTCCTCGAAGAGAATACCCCTAGGGGTACTGTACGTCCCGGTTCGGGACGGCGTCGACCATCAAGGACCATTAAGGATCACACCTGCCATGACCAACACCCCCGTCCCTGTCGCCCTCGCCACCGACCAGGCCCACACCCGGCTGCACGAGCTCACCGTCATCGACGTGCGCACGCCCGCCGAGTACGCCTCCGGCCACCTGCCCGGCGCCCTGAACATTCCGCTCGACCACGTCCGCCGCGCCCTGCCGGAGATGCGGCACGCCGCCGGACGCGGTGACGTCCTGGTGGTATGCGCCTCAGGAACCCGCTCCGAGAACGCCTGCTAGCTGCTGGCCGAACAGGGCATCACCACGGCCACGCTCGCCGGCGGCACCGGCGCCTGGGCCGCCGAGGGGCACGACCTGCACACCCCGGCCGCCTGCGACACGCGGGCGGGCTGGAGCATGGAACGCCAGGTCCGCTTCACCGCCGGCAGCCTGGTCCTGCTCGGTCTCCTGCTCGGCCTGCTCGTGCATCCGGCTCTCCTGCTGCTCTCGGCCGGCGTCGCGGGCGGCCTGGTCTTCTCCGCCCTCACGAACACCTGCGGCATGGCGGTCGTGCTCGGCAGGCTGCCGCACAACCGCCCGCGCGCGGCCGATCTCGACGCCGCGCTGGCCGCTCTGCGCAGCCGCTGAACCCGCGTTCCAGGGCGCCCGCGGAGACTTCATGGGCGCCCCCTGGACGTCAGTTCGCTCCCGTCGAGCCCGCGGCGGCCTTCCGGCGCACGTCGTCCAAGTCGACGGCCCGGATCTTGCCGATGAGCTCTTCCAGGGCCTGCGGCGGCAGCGCGCCCGGTTGCGAGTACAGAACGGTCCGGTCGCGGACGGCCATGAGAGTGGGGATGGAGGAGATCTGGAATGCCCCGGCGAGTTCGGGCTGTGCCTCGGTGTCGACCTTGCCGAACACGATGTCCGGGTGGCGCGCGGCCGCCTTCTCATAGACGGGACCGAACATCCGGCACGGTCCGCACCAGGCCGCCCAGAAGTCGATCAGCACGATCTCCGTACCGGTGACGGTCTCCTCGAAGTTGTCCTTGGTCAGTTCCACGGTGGGCATGGCTTCCGGCCTCATCTCATATACCCAGTGGGGTATTCGGGTATACGGTTCAACCGTTGCCGGTCCGGATTTGTTCCAGGCAGACGGGCGGCAGCGGGAACCAGCGCATGCGCTCGAAGTCGGCCGGCAGCCCGGTGGGGCCGTCGTCGAGACGGCCGGAACGAGCGGTGAACACCTCGCGGGCGCGGTCGAGTTGACCTGCCAGTGCCTCCTCGCCCAGCCGACGGTGACGGTGTGCCGGGGCGCTGAGCCGGTCGTCCGCCGTGTAGCGCACGTCGGTCAGGCGCAGCGGCGGATCGGTGACGCCGGCGTGGTGGCGCCACTGCCCGGTGTGCGGGTCGAAGCGGTAGTCGGGCAGGAGCCGGTGGCCGTGCGTGGCTATCAGGTCGACGGCGTCGATGAGGTAGTCGCGGACGGTGTCGCTGATGAAGTAGTTGAAGTTGACGCGGGTCCAGCCGGGCTTGATGCCGTCGCAGCCGTGGACGACCTCCTCGAGCAGGTCGTGCGAGGTGGCCGTGTCGATGGCGAGCAGGCGGTGGCCGTAGGGGCCGGCGCAGGAGCAGCCGCCGCGGGCCTGGATGCCGAAGAGGTCGTTGAGCAGGGCGACGACGTAGTTGTGGTGCAGGTAGGCGTGGTCGCCGTGGCGGATGCGGAAGGAGACGATGGACAGGCGGCGGGCATGGTGGTTGCCGAGGATCTCTATGCCCGGGTTGCGGTCCCAGCGCGCGAGCGCGTGCCGCCAGTGGCGCTCCTCGGCCGCCTGGATGGAGTCGGTGCCGACGGCCTGTTTGAGGGCGAAGACCAGGCCGGCGCGGATGGACTCCACGATGGCCGGGGTGCCGCCCTCCTCGCGGGCGACCGGGTCGTCGAGATAGCGGTGGCCGAGCGGGTCGACGAAAGCGACGGTGCCGCCGCCGGGCACGGTGGGTACCTTGTTGCGGACCAGTTCACGGCGGACGACGAGCACGCCCGGGGTCTGCGGGCCGCCGACGAACTTGTGCGGGGACAGGAAGACCGCATCCTTGTGGTCGCCCGTGCCGGGTTCGCTCTCCGCGACGCGGAGCGGGATGTACGGTGCCGCCGCCGCGTAGTCCCAGAACGACAGGGCGCCGTACGCGTGCAGCACTCCAGTGATGCGGTCGGTGTCGGTGAGGATGCCGGTGACGTTGGAGGCGGCGGAGAAACTGCCGATGCGCAGTGGCCGGTCGGCGTACCGGACCAACTGCGCCTTCAGTTCACCGAGATCGATGTGACCGTCCGCGTCCTCGTCGATGACCACGACGTCGGCGATCGACTCCCGCCAGGGAAGTTCGTTGGAGTGGTGTTCGTACGGCCCGACGAAGACCACCGGACGCTCGGCCTCGGGCGGCTTCTCGGGGCGGCGCAGTTCCAGGATGCCGACGAGCTTGTTGATCGCCGCGGTGGAGCCCGAACCACAGAAGATCACGAGGTCCTCCTCGGTGCCGCCGACCGCGTCACGGATGATCCGGCGGGCGTCCTCGCGCAGTCGGGTCGTCTGCAGACCGGTGCTGGAGCTCTCCGTGTGCGTGTTGCCGTAGCGGGGCAGCACCTGTTCGCGGACGAAGTCCTCGACGAAGGCCAGTGAGCGGCCGGAGGCGGTGTAGTCGGCGTAGACGATCCGCTTCGGGCCGTACGGGCCGTCCAGCACCTCGTCGTCCCCGATGAGCCCGCCCCGGATGCGCTCCAGCAGTGCCGACGCGGCCGGCGCCAGGGACGTGCTCATGGCTCCAGCTCGATCTCGATCTCGGGCGGCTGATGGAGGGTGTTGTGCACCGTGCAGTGCGAGGCCACGGCCAGCAGGGCCGTACGGCGCTGCTCGGGGAGCTCCGGCGGCGGGATGACCACGACGCGCAGGGAGGCGACCCGGGCGGGGCGGTCGGTGGCCATGGTGAACTCCGTACGGACGCGCAGTCCTGTCTGGCTGAGGCCATGCCGGTGGAGGAAGCGGCCCGCGTAGAAGGCGACGCAGGTGGCCAGGGACGCGGCGAACAGTTCGGTGGGGGTGGGCGCGGTGTCCGTGCCGCCGGCCTCGATGGGCTGGTCGACCTGGAGACGGTGCCCGCGGATGTCCACGGTGTAGGCATCGCCTTCGACGTGGGCGACCTCGAAACTGTGCACGTCCATGGACGGTGGCCGGTTCGTGCTCAGGGTGTGTGGTGTGCTGCCGGTCATGGCCGGGCCCTTCCCGCTGGTGTCGACTGCTGACGGATCCCAGTCGACCGCGCACCGTGCGACGAATCGAGAGGCCGACGGGGTGCGCCGGGGGCCGTTCGGCCCTCGTGGGAGCTGGCGTAGTGATATACCCTGCCCGGTATTTTACCAGGAGGTTCGCGGCGGGGTGAGGGGGTCGCAGGGGTCGACGGAGTGGGTGGAAGACATACCCGGGTGGGTACTTGAATGGGGACCTGTGGCCCATGCCCCGCCCTCATCTCCCGCACAACAGTGGGGGCATGGGCAAACACATCGTGATTCTCGGCGGTGGAACCGCCGGCACCATGACGGCCAACCGCCTGCGCCGCATGTACGACGAGGGTGAGTACCGGATCACGGTCGTCGATCAGGACGACGACCACCTCTACCAGCCGGGGTTGCTGTTCGTGCCGTTCGGGCTCGCCCAGCCGCACCACCTCGTCCGGTCCCGTCCGCGGCAACTGCCTGCCGGCATCGACTACAAGCAGGCGCGGATCGAGCGAGTCGACCTGGAGGCACGGACGGTGCATCTCGCCGGCGGCGTCCGGCTGACCTACGACGTCCTCGTCGTCGCCACCGGAGCGACGCTGCTGCCGGAGGAGACCGAGGGGCTGACCGGTCCCGGCTGGGGCGAGAACGTCTTCACCTTCTACGACCTGCCCGGCGCCGTGGGCCTGCACCACGCCCTGGAGCGCTTCGAGGGCGGCCGCGTCGTGATCGACGTGGCGGACCTGCCGGTCAAGTGCCCCGTAGCGCCGCTTGAGTTCGCCTTCCTCGCCGACTGGTACTTCCAGCGGTGCGGCATCCGCGACAAGGTCCAACTGACCTATGCCACCCCGCTGGACGGCGCCTTCACCAAGCCGGTCGCGGCGAAGGCGCTGGCCGGACTGCTGGCGGACAAGGGCATCGACCTGGTCACCGAGTTCACGCTCGGAGAGGTCGACGGCACGGGCGGCCGACTGGTGTCGTACGACGAACGCGAGGTGCCCTTCGACCTTGCCGTGGTCGTGCCGCTGCACGGCGGCGCCGAATACGTCGGGCGCTCCTCGGGCCTCGGTGACGAGCTGGGCTTCGTCCCCGTCGACCCCCACACCCTTCAACACCCGGATTTCTCCGAGGTGTTCGCGATCGGCGACGCGGCGGGCCTGCCCGCCTCCAAGGCCGGTTCGGTGGCCCACTTCGAGGGCGAGGTGCTGGTGCACAACATTGCCCGTTTCCTCGCCGGGCAGCCGCTCGACGCCTCTTTCGACGGGCATACCAACTGCTTCGTCGAGACGGGCTTCCACAAGGCGCTGCTCATCGACTTCAACTACGAGACCGAGCCACTGCCCGGCCACTTCCCGGGCCCCGTCGGCCTGCCGCTGCTGAAGGAGTCGCACGCCAACCACCTCGGCAAGCTCGCCTTCGAGTGGCTGTACTGGCACAGCCTGCTGCCGGGCCGGGAGATGCCCGGTATCGGCTCGGCGATGCCCGAGCGCGGCAAGCAACACGTCCACGACTGAACGAAGGAGAGCAGCCATGCCCACAGTCACCTACGGCGAGAGCGCCGTCCCCGTCGACGACGAGGGCTTCTTCACCGACCCCGCGCAGTGGAGCGAGCCGATGGCCGAGCAGATCGCCCACGAGAGCGGCATCGAGGAGCTGACCGGCCGGCACTGGACGGTCATCCGCTTCATGCGCGACCAGTACGCCGCCAAGGGCACCGGCCCCACCGTGCGGGTGCTCGGCAAGACCTCCGGGGTGAGCGTCAAGGAGCTGTACCAGCTCTTCCCCAAGGGCCCCGCCAAGACCGCGGCGAAGATCGCCGGCATTCCCAAGCCGCGCGGCTGCATCTGATGTCTCCGCCATCGTCCCTGCCATCGAGGAGCGTGCCGTCATGGCCGACACCGCAACGATCAAAAAGGTCTCGATCATCGTCTCCAAGGGATCCCTGGAAGGGATCTACCCGGCCCTGATCATGGCCAACGGCGCCCGCGCCGAAGGCATCGAGGCCGACCTGTTCTTCACCTTCTTCGGCCTCGACGCCATCACGAAGAAGCGCTGGGAGCACATCAAGCTCGCCACCGTCGGCAACCCCGGCCTGCACCTGCCCACCCTGCTGGGCGGCATGCCGGGCGTGCCCGACCTGGTAACCCGGTACATGGAACGCAAGATGGACAAGCTCGACATCCCGCCGATCCCCGAGTTCATCGAGATGATCGCCGACACCGGAGCGGGCATCTACGCTTGCAAGGCGTCCGTGGACCTCTTCGAACTCGACAAGGACGACCTGGTCGACCAGGCCCAGGACATCATCACGGTCGGCGAGTTCTACGAGCACGCGGCCGGTGGCCAGATCATCTACACCTGAGATGACCGGTACTGACTCGGGGCGCGGTCTGCCGGGCGGAGTGCGGCGCGTGCCGGCGGTGGTCGTCCATCCCGACGACGAGTCGTTCGGGCTGGGTGCACTGCTGGCCCTGCTGTCCGACGTCGGCGTGCCCACGGCGGTGCTCTGCTTCACCCATGATGAGGCGTCCACCCTGCACGGCAGGCCCGGCGATCTGCACACCGTCCGCGCGGGCGAACTCGCC
The DNA here is from genome assembly GCF_039532825.1 of Streptomyces vastus. Classification (NCBI taxonomy): domain Bacteria; kingdom Bacillati; phylum Actinomycetota; class Actinomycetes; order Kitasatosporales; family Streptomycetaceae; genus Streptomyces; species Streptomyces vastus. Next base: position 65,174 of record NZ_BAAASJ010000002.1, on the reverse strand, counting down.
TGCGCCGCACGGGAACTGGGTGTCGAGCGGGTGGAACTGGCCGGTCACTGGGACGGCGGTCTCAGCGATGTCCCCCGGCGTCGGCTCGCATCGGAGACGGCCCGTCTGATCGGTGAGCAGCGCCCCAGCCACCTCCTCGTGTTCGACCCGGAGGGCGTCACCGGACACCGGACCACCAACTGGCCACCAGCGCGGCGCGGTTCGCCGCCCGCCGGGCCGGGATCGCGGAGCTGGGCTGGACCCTGCCCCAGGAGGTGGCGGACCGGTTGAACGCCGAGTTCGGCACGTCCTTCACCGGGCGTGACCCGGCCGCGTGCCGAGTCGTCGAGCCGGTGCCGCGGGAGCGCCAGTATCGTGCCATTGCCTGTCATGCCGGCCAGTCGTCCGACAACCCGGTGCTCTGGCGCCGTCTGGAACTCCTCGGCGACCGCGAATACCTGCGGATCCTGGAGTGACGTGCCCGTCACCGAAGTCAGAAGGAAGGGCCGCTCTTCCGTGGCGACCCGAGGGTCGCGGTGCCGCGCTCGGTCAGGCCGGCGTGCGCGAGGAGCAGACGAGCCAGGTCGCGGGCCTCGTCGGCGGTCAGCGCCGCCCACACTCCCGGCTCGCCGCCCTGGTCCTGGCCCACGTCCAGGGTGACCCGGGTGATGGGACGGTCCGCGGGAGCGAGCCGCAGACACCGCACAGCGATCCTGCGCCCGCAGGTCGTCACAAGACATGTGTCCTCGGTTGTCCTGGCAGGTCGGTCATGTCCTGCTGTCGCCATCGGGCTCACGCTCCTTCGCCGGGTCCGGTCGCGGCCCCCGGGCGCCGTCTGTGATTCATATACCTCGGGGGGTATAAGGAGCAGCGCGATGCGAGGCCGAATTGTTCCGCCCCCGCCCGCACCCGCCTGGGTGTTCCCGTGCGATGCGGGGAGAGTCTCGTCGGACAACAGGTGCAAGGGCCGCTGGGGGGTGAATGTCAGGCCGTGCGGACCTTCAGGGGTCAGGGTCGTGAAAATACCCTAGGGGGTATCCGAATCCGTGATCGTCCGAAAGGGATCCTCCGATGACCGTCTCCGACCAGCCGACCGAGCCCGCCGAGTACGCCCGTCTGCCTCTCATCGGCGACAGGGCACCGGACTTCGAGGCCGAATCCACCTACGGCCTCGTCCGGCTCACCGACTACTCCGGCCGGTGGCTGGTGCTCTTCAGTCACCCGGCCGACTTCACCCCGGTGTGCACCACCGAGTTCGTCGCCTTCACCGAACTCGCCGACGAGTTCGCCGCCCGCAACACCGCCCTGCTGGGCAACTCCGTGGACTCCGTCCACAGCCACCTCGCCTGGGCCCGCGCGATCGAGGAGAAGCTGGGGGTGCGGATCCCGTTCCCGATCATTGCCGACCTGGACATGCGCGTCTCGCACGCCTACGGCATGCTCCACCCGAACACGTCCGGCACCGCCGCCGTACGCGCCGTCTTCGTCATCGACCCGGAGCAGACCGTACGGGCGGTGCTCTACTACCCGTTGAACGCCGGGCGCATGATTCCGGAGATCCTGCGGCTCGTCGACGCCCTGCAGACCTACGACCGCGACGGCGTGTCCTGCCCCGCCAACTGGCACCCCGGCGAGGACGTCGTCCTGGGCGCCCCGCGCACCCAGGCGGAACTGGATGCCAGGCTGGCGGACGACAGCGTCAAGCTCACCGACTGGTACCTGGCGACGAAGCCCGGAACACCGGGCTGACCCGCGCACGGCCCGCGGGTGTCATCTCCGAACGGCGTGGACGAGCGCGTCGAGGGCCGTACGGTTTCCGCCCTCGGCGGTGGTCACCGGCCGGGTGACCGCCTCGGCCCGCAGGATGTCGGCGTACGGCCGCCACAGATCGGCCACCTGCCCGGGGCTGTAGAGCACGCGCGGATCCTGCGGGCCACCGTGGCCGCGCTCGGGATTGGCCGCGTCGTGGCCGACGAGCAGCAGGGTTCCGCCTCGGCGCACGGCGGTGGCGGCCCGGGTCAGTATCTGGGCCATCTCCGGCCACGGTAGGTGCAGATACGCGATCAGGGCGAGGTCGTACGTCGCCTCCGGGGGCGCCCAGAGCGTGAGATCGGTTTGGACGGCGCGCAGCCGGACGCCCCGGTCGGCGGCCAGCCGCTCGGCCTTCTCCAGTCCTACGGCGGAGAAGTCCACGGCCTCCACCTCCCAGCCCCGCTCCGCGAGCCAGACCGCGTTACGCCCCTCCCCGGCGGCGAGGTCCACCGCCCGCCCGGACGGTTCCAGACCGGCCAACTCCTGGGCGACGAACCGGTTGGGCTCCGCCTTCCACACCAGCTCGCTGCCGCGATACCGCTCGTCCCAGCCTGCTGCGTCCATCGTGTGCACCTCATTCCTCCGGGTGAGTGGAGTCCGCGTCCGAACTGTCGCCGTCGTCCGGGTCCTCCGTGTCGTCCCCGGCGAGCAGATACGGGTAGGGACAGCTGCTGGGGTCCGGGGCGATGCAGGCGTTGCAGGGGCGGGACCGGTCGATGACGCACTTAGGTGTCGGTCTCATGCCGCACCGCCTGCACCGTCTCGGGTGTCGAAGCGGCCGGACGGTTGCCGCGAGGCGCGTTTGAAGGCCAGAACGGGAACGTAGTGGCGCACGCGCGCGTCGGCGAAGTGCACGAACGACTCCGCCGCCGTGGTTGCCAGCGTCTCGGACGGGACATCCGGGAATCGGCGCTCGAGCCGCGTCTGGACGTCCTGGCGGGCGCGTTGCTCTGCCGCTGGTGTCGGTGGGCCGGCCGGGTGTCGGGGCAGCGGCTGCCCGGCGGGGCGGCCCAGTCGGTGAGGACGGGGAGAGAGGTCACCTTCATACCCCCTGATATATGGGGTCCGGGTGGTCAGGCGAGGGTCAGGCGAGGGTCAGGAACAGCTTCTCCAGTTCGGCCTCGCTCAGTGGAGGAGTGCGTCCCCACTGACGTTCGGTGAGGCACTGGCGAATGCCGCCCGCCACTACTTTGAAGCCGACACGGTCCAGGGCGTGGGAGACCGCGGCCAGCTGGGTGACGACTTCCTTGCGGTCCCGCTCCGCCTCGATCATGGTGATGACCGCGGCCAGTTGTCCCTGGGCCCGCCGGGGCCGGTTGAGCACCTCGGCCCACGAGTCCGTTTCCTCGGTCACGAGGTTCACGACTTCTCTCACGGCTTCTGTCTCGTCCGTCACCGGACACCTCCAGGGGTCGGGTTCGTCGGAGGTTCGGGAGGCGCCGCTACGCGTCGTGCGGCGATGGCGCGGTACCGCTGCCGCTGCGGATGGTGGCCGCACCTGTGGGGTGGGGGACCGTCTGTGCGTCTTCCTCGATGGACGGCGCTGATACGTCGTTGGTCAGGCTCCGTGTGCGCTCGGCGTTGCGCAGCATGTACCAGCTGAACAGGACCCCCGCCGCCGCGGCCACGGAGGCCCAGGTCCACGGACTGGTCAGCAGGGTGTGGCGCAGGTCGGAGCTGATCTGCTGGCTCAGTACGAAGACGCCCATGACAGCGACGAACCAGCCGAAGGACTTGCGCAGCGCGTCCTGTGCGATGCGCCCGGCGAGAAAGCCGCCGATCACGCTGCCGACGACGGCGGTTGCCGTCACGAGGGCGGCGAACCCCCAGTCGATGTGCACGCTGGCGAGGTAACCGGCCAGCCCGGCGAAGGACTTCATGGAGATGACCAGCAGCGAGGTGCCGACGGCCACGGTCATCGGCAGCCCGCCGAGCAGCGCGAGGGCAGGGACGACCAGGAAGCCTCCGCCCGCGCCGACCAGACCGGTCACCAGGCCCACGACGACGCCCTCCAACAAGACGTGGAACACGGGGAGTTCGTGATGGACCTTATTGGGTGCCCCGCGACGGCCGCGGATCATGGCGACGGCGGTGGCGATCATCATGAGGGCGAACGCGAGCAGCAGGACGGTGCCGGGGATGAACTCGGCCAGTCGTCCGCCCGCGTAGGCGCCGGTCATGCCGGCCAGACCGAACAGCAGCCCGGTCCGCCAGCGGACACGTCCGGCACGGGCATGCGAGACCACTCCGGCGGCGCTGGTGACGCCGACGACGAACAGGGAGGTGGCGATGGCTTCCTTGGTCTCCATGCCGGCCAGATAGACCAGGATGGGCACGGTCAGGATGGACCCGCCGCCGCCCAGGATGCCGAGGCTGACGCCGATGAGCAGCGACGCCGCGATGATCAGGGCGATCATGACGAGTCTCGCAGGGCGGTGACGACGGTGTCGAGGTCGGTGCGCGGGCCGCGGTTGTAGGGCAGCTTCGCCAGCAGCATGCCCATGGCGCAGGTGTTGGTGAGTGCGGCGACGGTCAGTCCGGCGCCGACGGCGGTGCTGATCAGGTGCAGTCCGGGCAGGAACAGGCCCGCGACGCCGGTGACCACCACGATGGATCCGGCGATCAGGCGCACCTGGCGTTCCAGGTCCCAGCGTTCCGGGCCGCGGGTGAGCGGGCCTCCGGTGGTCTCCCACGCCGTGACGCCGCCGTCGAGGACGCGCAGGTTGGGCAGTCCGGCCTCGGCCAGGGCCTGTTCGGCCTGGGCGGCGCGGGCGCCGGAGCGGCAGATGAGTATGACGTCCTCGTTGAGGTGGTGCAGCAGTTCGGTGCGGTGTTCGCGCAGGGTGTCGAGGGGGACGTTGTAGGAGCCGGGGATGTGGGCGGTGCGGAACTCGCCGGGCGTGCGCACGTCCAGCAGGCGCGGGCCTTCGCCGTTCCGTGTCAGGTCGCGCAGGGTCGCGGGATCGAGTCGGGGTTTGTCGGCGTGGATGGTCATCGGGGGTTCCTTGCTCCGTGAAGCGTTCTTTTGTGAGGGGGACCGGGCGGTGGCCGACGGTTTCGGTCGCCGCCCGGGAGCGGTGTGGATCAGACGTCGGCCGGTGCGGGCAGGGCGAGCCAGGCGCCGTAGCCGCCGAGCAGGTCGGAGACATCGGTGCGGCCCTGGTGGCGCAGCAGGCTGGCGGCGATGGAGGAGCGGTGACCGCCCGCGCAGTGCACGACCAAGGGGCGGTCGGCCGGGATCTCGTCGGCGCGCCGGGCGAGTTCGGCCAGCGGGATGTGCAACGAACCCTCGATGAAGCCCTCTTCGCGCTCGCCGGTGTTGCGTACGTCCAGCACCAGCGGGGGTTCGTCCCCGTCGAGCAGGCGGCGCAGTTCGGCGGCGGTCAGACGGCTGGCCTGCTCCATCTCGTCGGCCAGTGCGGGGAAGGCACCCTCGGGCTCGCGGAGATAGCCGCCGACCCTGTCGAAGCCGATGCGGGCGAGCCGGGTGACGATCTCCTCCTCGCGGTCCTGCGGGGCGATGACGACGACGTCCTGCTCGGGGGCGACGACCATGCCGGCCTGCTCGGCGAAGCGTCCGTCGGCGGGCACGTTGACCGAGCCGCTCAGGTGCCCCGGCGCGAAGTCCTGAGGTGATCGCGCGTCCACCACGATCGCTCCGGCCGCCCGCCGCTCCATGAACTCCTCGACGGACAGTGGTCGCGGCGCGGCGGCCGTGTCGAACAGACCGTGTTCCTTGCGGTTGAGGATGGCGTCGTAGACGAAGTAGGCGGGCGCGGAAGGCTGTCCCTCGGTGACCAGCTCGACGAATTTCGCCTCGCTCATGGGCCGGCAGGCGTAGTTGGTGGCACGCTGCTCGCCGATGGTGGACTGGCGCTGGGTGGAGAGGTTCTTGCCGCAGGCGGATCCGGCGCCGTGGGCGGGGAAGACCCTTGCGGCATCCGGGAGGGACATCAGTTTGTTCTGGACGGTGTCGTAGAGCATCCGGCCGAGTTCGTCGGCGGTGACGCCGATCGAGGCGAGCAGGTCGGGCCGGCCCACGTCGCCGATGAACAGCGCGTCCCCCGTCAGGACGCCGTAGGCTACGGCGTCCTCCGCGTGCTCGCGGACCAGCACACTGATCGACTCCGGTGTGTGGCCGGGGGTTTCGAGGATCTGCAGTTGGACGTCGCCGAGGCTGATGCGTTCGCCGTCGGTCAGCTTGCGGATGGGGTACTCGGCCTCGGCACGCTGTCCGTAGCCGATCCAGGCGCCGGTGCGGTCGGCGAGTTCCAGGTGGCCGGCGAGGAAGTCGGCGTGGAAGTGGGTGTTGATGACCGCCTCGATGGTGAAACCGTGCTCGGCGGCGTCAGCGAGGTACTCGGAGACGTCGCGGCGGGGGTCGACGACGACCGCCTTGCCGGTGGTCTCGTCGGCGATCATGTAGGACGCCTGGGAGAGGCAGTCGAGGTAGTACTGGGCGAAGAACATCTTCGGGTGACCTCCGTGTCGGAAGGGTTGCATTACCCCTGGGGGTATATGAAAGGGTCTGGTCCGCCCTTGTCGAAGGGCGGGATGGTGGTCGGCCCGGGTCGAGGGATGTCCCGGGCCGACCGGTCAGAGGCGGCCGGTGAGCATGCCGTGCCAGTACACCGGCGGCAGGCCGTACCGCTTGAACAGCCACATCGTGCGCCGCTCCTTGAAGGGATCGAGCAGCGGGAACGACGGGGTGGGGTTCAGGTCGTAGTCGAACTCGGCGAGCAGCATCCGGTCGCGGGCGGTCACCAGCGGGCAGGAGGTGTAGCCGTCGTACCGGTGTGAGGGGGAGTGGCCGTTCATGACGTCGAGCAGGTTGGCCGCCACGACCGGCGCCTGCTTGCGCACGGCCGCGCCGGTCTTGGAAGTGGGCAGGTTCGCCACGTCGCCGAGCGCGAAGACGTTGTCGTGGTGCGGGTGTTGGAGTGTGTGCTTGTCCGCGGCGACGAAGCCCTGGGGGCTCGCGGGGTCGGCGAGCGGGCCTGTCTTGATCCAGGCGGGGGCGCTCTGCGGCGGGACGGCGTGCAGGAGGTCGTAGCCGATGGTCTCCTTGGTGCCGTTCGCGTGGTCGGTGACTGTCACAGTGCGGGCGTCGCCGTCGACGGCGGTCATCTCGGAGCGCAGCCGCACCTCGATGCCGTAGCGGGCGGCCACCTTCTCCAGGACCTGTGACCAGGCGGGCACCTTGAACATCGCCGGGTCCGGGATGACGAGGATGACGCGGATGTCGTCAAGAACCTTCCGCTTGCGCCAGTGGTCGGCGGCCAGGTAGGCGATCTTCTGCGGGGCTCCGCCGCACTTCAGCGGGCTCGCCGGGTGGGTGAAGACCGCGGTGCCTGAGCGCATCTGCCTGATCAGGTCCCAGGTGCGCGGGGCGTACTCGGGCGCGTAGTTGCTGCTCACCCGGTCGTGGCCGACGGCCTCGGCCAGACCCGGCACGCCGTCCCAGTCGAGCTGCAGGCCGGGCGCCATCACCAGGTACTCGTAGGTGAGTTCGGCGCCGCCGGACAGAGCCACCGTGCGGGCTTCGGGGTCGACGGCCTGGGCGCGCCGGCGGATCCAGCGCACGCCGTCGGGGATGACGGACGCTTCGGGGCGGCGGGTGGTGCGCAGGGGTGCCTGGCCGCCGCCGACCAGGGTCCACAGAGGCTGGTACCAGTGGGTGTCGGACGGTTCGGCCAACGTGATGTCGCTGATGCCGGCGCGGCGCAGGCGGGCGGCGACGCTGATGCCGGCGCTGCCGCCGCCGATGACGGCGACGCGGTGGCGGCCGGAGATCGGGGCGTCGGTGGGTGAGGGGGTGGTGGCCAAGGCGGTGCTCCTTCCCAACTGGCCGGTGTGCGGGGGGCGGACCGGGGTCAGGCGGCGTGCTCGTGCGAACCGGCCGTGACCGGACGTCCGGCGCGGGCCCAGGCGAAAGTGCCGCCGGCCACGGAGTAGGCGTCGATGCCGCGGGAGTTCATCCAGTCGGCGGCGGTCCTGCTGCGGTTGCCGCTGGCGCAGATCACGAACACCGGCCGGTCGGTGGGCAGTTCGCCGCATCGAGCTGGCACGGTGCGCAGCGCCATCAGTCGGGCGCCGGGCATGTGTCCGGCGGCGTACTCGTCCGCTTCCCGGACGTCGACCACGAATGCGCCGTCGGCCCAGGCCGCCGCGAACGCTTCCTGTGTCACTTCACGAGCCACTTCGTTGCCTCCTCAATTACCCCTGGGGGTATCTCACCGGCGAGAGTACGGCGGCCCGGAGGGGAGCGTCAAATACCCATGGGGGTATTTGCCCGGGAGGCAAGTCGCGGCTCGGCGCCGGGGCCGGGAACGAGCCGTGATCCGTGGGGTGCGGCCCTGGGCAGCCGGAGGGTCAAGCGCGTCCCGCCGCCCGGTCCGGAGTCCGCCGTGACCGTGCCGCCGTGGGCGGTGACCAGCTCCTTGACCACGGCCAAGCCGATGCCGCTACCGCCTCCGGCAGCACGACGGAACGTGCGAGGGGCCGCCCTGGCCGAACAGGGCACCCTGACGGCCGTTCAGAAGGCCACGCTGGCGGGCATGGCCGAGGAGGAGAAGCTCGCGCACGACCTCTACACGGCGTTCGCCGAACGCTACGACGTGCGGGTCTTCGAGCGGATCGCGGCGGCCGAGACCCAGCACCTGACCACAGTGCGCACCCTGCTGGACCGCTACGACGTCACCGACCCGACCGCCGGCAAGCCGGCCGGTGAGTTCACCGATCCCGCCGTGCAGGCCACCTACGACCGGCTTCTGAAGCAGGGCGAGGACAGCCTGTCCGGAGTCCTGAAGGCGGGCCGTACGGTCGAGACCGACGACATCGCCGCACTGACCAAGGCGCTGTCCGGACTCACCGCCCCGGACGCGCGCCAGGTGCACACCAACCTGCTCGCCGCCTCCGAGAGGCACCTGACGGCATTCGAGCACTGGATCGCCGACGAGTAGGACGAGCAAGAGGAGTAGGACGAGCAAAGGGAGACGGTCCCGGCCTGTCCTGTACCTGGCCGGGACCGTCGGGTGTTGGCCGGAGAGAGGCCGGCGCCTCCACGGCCGCCGTCGGGGTTCCCGCACGCGTCCTGCGGCGGCGCAGCGCGAACACGGTGGTCATCGTGCCGGTTGTCAGCAGACCGGCGCCGACGGCGATCGGCAGGGCCGGTGCGGTGGAGCTGCTGTCGGCGACGTTCTGCGCCTTGAGGTCCTGCACGTACGCCGGGTACGGGGCGCGTGTGTGGAGGTGGATGGCTCCGTCTGCGCGTAGTGGTGCGGGTTGGAGGTGGACTTGTAGTACTGGAACGGCGAGTGGTGCGGGCTGTAGTCGACCACCGGGGCGCCGCCGACGTTGGTGTGCGTGGTGCCGCCGCCTTTGGCGAGTCGCCGCTCTTGCCGTCCCACGCGGTGCTGGGCCGGAAGCCGCCCTGGAACCAGCACCGGCTCACGCCCTTGGCGTTGAGCAGGTCACCGATGTTCTTGCCCTGCATCGCCGCGAGGGCGCTGGTGCTGGTGGGGTCCTTGTCGGAGCAGTCGTCGTAGACCGGGTCCGGGTCGTTGATCACCGTGCCGACGCCCTTGGCGTCCGGCGAGAGGACGGTGTACGAGTCCGGGGTCGACGTTTGCTTCGGGTTCTCCGTGCCCAAGGCCGGGCCGACGGAGATCACGCGTCCCTAGGCGCGGGTGTGGAGAAGAACCGCGGGTCATGCTGAGCGAGCCGCGGCGGACCCTTGCCGGGCGAGCTGGTGGTGGCAGCCTGTTCCGGCCCGAACAGGAAAGACGGACTTGAGGCCATGACGCTCGTTTGACGCTCTGGGCGCCCGCACGCGGCGCGGCGAGCCGAGAAATGGTCCCTGACCTGGCCTTTTCCGAAACTCGATCAGGTCGACATCTTTCCGATGACGTCGCACGTGGAGTGCGTGGCTATTCTTGAACGCGCCGAGAAGGGCACCTGACCTGCTGCTTTGTATTTCCAGGTGGTCGATTCGACTTGTTTTCGCTCGCGGAATGCGTCGGCTGAGGTTCGCTTGTGCAGAACGGTCTGAGCTGCAGCTTCAAGGGCTGGCGCTGGTCTCGCGGGCGACGTGGCGATGCGGAAAGTAAAATTTTGACGCTCGGATGACGCTCGTCTCCATTGCCGGCCCGTTCGTCGAGGAAGTCGCGCAGGACAACATCGATACGACCAACATTCGCCCCTGTTTTCCCAGCGGTCACGGAACGCGCCGTCTGTGCCCCTCACGCGCCCCCTGTGCGCACTGAGCCGGTCCTTTCGCCTCCAACAAGCTGTGTCTGCGGTGATCCACCGTCCGCGTCCACAGCTTGGAGGGGGACAACATGCCGGAGCAGTGGATACGGGCTCTCGTGGCGGACTTTGGATCCGAGTGCAGGGAGCGTCTGCGGGTCAGCGACACGGAGGCGTCCATCAGCCTGCCGGTGGCGAAGCTGGTGGAGACATTCGGGGCGCGCTGGAGGCTGAGTCCTCGCCTTCATCCTGAGTATCCCTTGCCCGAGGCCCGTGTGCGTCCGGACTACGCGGTGGAGACATCGGGGCGCATTACCGGCTTCCTGGAACTGAAGGCGCCTGGGCACGACGTCACGCCCGACGGCTTCACGAAGCGGGACCGGGAGCAGTGGGAGCTGATGCGCCGGCTGCCCAACGTGCTGTACAGCAATGGTCACACCTGGTGCCTGTACCGAGGCGGTTTGCGGCCTCTCCGCACGGTTCGGCTCGAAGGTGATCTGTACCGGTCCGGCAGTCGGTTGCGTACCAGCGAAGCCGACGGAGCGGCGTTTCGGGATCTGCTGCGGGAATTTCTCGGGTGGCAGCCCCAACGCATCACCACCGTCGGCCAGTTGGTGTCGTCTATCGCTCCGCTGTGCCAGTACCTGCGAGAGGAGGTGCTGGAGCAGCTCGCCCTCGAACGCAGAACGCCAGACGGTCCTCGCAGCCGGCGGCGGGCCACCAAGCCTTTCACCGCCTTGGCGCACCACTGGAGCAAGGTGCTCTTCCCCTCAACCGATGGACAAGACCCCGACCACCTCTTCGCCGACCGCTACACCCAGACGATCGCCTTCGCCCTGCTGCTGGGCCGTATCGAGAACGTACCGCTCGCCGGCCGTAACTTCGTTGACGTTGCACGTGAGTTGAAGGCCGAGAACACGGTGATGGGGCGAGCCCTGCAGTTGCTGACGGAGACGGTGGACATCGAGTTCGCCCGCCGCATCGACACGCTCGTGCAGGTCATCGACGCCGTCGACTGGGAGGCGATCCGAGCCCGGACGCCCGACGCCCACGTTCATCTTTACGAGGATTTCCTCCAGGAATACGACCGCGAGCTGCGTAAACGCTCCGGCACGTACTACACCCCGCCCCGTCTGGTGAGGAGATGGTCCGCTTCACCGACGCCGTCCTGCGCACCCGCCTGGGCTGCGTGGAGGGCTTCGCGGACGAGCAGGTGACGATTGTCGACCCCGCCATGGGCACCGGCACGTTCCTCAGCGAGATTATCGACAGGGTCGCCGCAGAACGCTCTGGTCCAGCGGTGGGAGGCCGCGAACACGTCGATCAGGTCGCGGGGCGCTCCGCGGTCGGCGAGGGCGCGGACCTTGGTTCCGATCACGTCCTCCTCCGCGAGGACGGGCCCGTACGGGCTCTGGGCGACCGGCCGCCAGAAGATCTCCTTGAGGATGTCGACTTCGCACTCCTGCCCGGTGGCTGGGTCAGCCACGGTGAAGCGGGCGGACAGCGGAGCGGTCTCCAGCGCGTGTACCTTCCAGCCACGGGCTTCCAGGCCGGCCCGGAGCGTGGCGGCGATATCGGCCATGGGTGCCGGGTTCTCGGTGGCGACATCAAGGTCCTGGCTGGGGCGGTTCACGAGGCGGTGCGCCCGTACGGCATATCCGCCGGTGAGGACCAGGGGATATGGCGAGCCGAGCGCGATCACATCCGCCAGGAGCCGCGCGTGCAGCTCCGGCATGTCTGTCACGCGGCTGCCCGGGTGCGGGAGGCGAGCTGGGGGAATGCGTCTTCCCATACGGCGCGCACGGTGCGACCGACGAGGGTGCGCAGCACCGGCCACAGCTGGAGGAGCAAGTCCTGGTTGAGGTAGCGGGGCAGGTCGTCGCGCAGGCCCTCGTGCAGGACGGTGCGGTACAGGCCCATGCGCTGGCGGGGCTTGCTCATGTCGTACGAGGTCATCCCCGACCAAGCCATGTGTAGCGGCAGATCCACGATCCCCTGGGTCGGGCCGTGCAACTCGTCCAGCGACTCCGGCAGACGCCGCCGGAACTTCTCCCGGTACAGTGCGAGGTCCTCGGCGTCCGCGCCCGAGAGGTCGCTCGGTGTGGGTGCGGGGTGCTGTGGGCTGGAGGGCATGAGTCCATTATGGCGGCCGGAGAAGTGGCGCGGGTCATGATGAGCCAGCTGGCGTCTGGAGTGAGCGGGACGGAGCCTGCTGGGGAACTGGTCGTAGCAGCTCGGTCTGCCCCGAGTAAGGCGGGACGGGCTGTCGGCCGTGACGCTCGTTTGACGCTCTGGGCGCCCTCACGCTGGGCGGCGAGCCGAGAAAGGTGCTCTGACCTGGGTTTTTCCACTGCCTGATCAGGGCGACATCTTTCCGATGGCGCATCATGTGGAATGCGTGGCCATTCTGGAACCTGCCGCGAAGGGTTCCTGACCTGGGGTTTTGTGCGTGTGCATGATGCGCGGTGTGGGCGTTACGGGCGATATCCTGACGCTGAAACGACGTTCGTGACGCTCGTTCTGATGGGCTGTCAGATGATTGGCGGAGCAGGCCGGACCGGGTGTTGTGCGGCTGATGACCTCCACTGCTGAAGAAGCAGAGCGGCGTCGCGCCTGCCAACTCCGGGCGGGCGGTTCGCCCGGGCAAGTCCCTCGCACGGTCCAGTGTCCCGGCGCGCTGTGGCTGCCCCGGTGGGCGCCGGTCCGGTACGGCTGTGGGAAGTGCCGTACCGGACAAAGGGAGGTCACGTCTCGCGCGAACCCTCGTACATCGCCTCGATGGCCTCGGTGTACTCGCGCTCCACGACAGGCCGCTTGACCTTGAGGCTCGGGGTGAGCTCCCCGTGCTCCACGTCGAGAATCTGCGCCCAGGTAAGCGAGTGCCGCTGCTCGGTGCCGGAAGAAGCGCCGTCGTCGACAGGCGCGGGGTAGCGGTAAGCCTCCAGGTCGGGTGTGGCCCGGACTCTTGAGAGGAAGAGGTGCGCCACGGAAACGGGGCGGCTTTCAAGAAGGGACTGCGCGGAACTCACATCGACCTCCGGGCCCGGAGGCGCCCATCCACAGGCTTGTTAACTGGCCGGTAACTCGTAAGCAGAGCTGAGACCAAAGGCAAATCCTCCAGCACGTAAGGGAGCAGGTTCCGGGGTGAACGCCCGTCAACCGCGAGTGTGCTGCGCGCCGTTCGTCAATTCGCCCCATGCGATGGGCGGAGCGTGCAGCGACGGCTTGGTCGAGCGGGCAGAAGCGCAGGGCGGGAGGCCGCTCCCCGGGCGGCCCGCTGTGGTGGAACGGCCACGAGGGTTCGTCGGCTCGTCAGGCCCCGGACGAGACCTCGGTCTTCTCGCCCGAGGCCGCGGCTGTTCCCTCTGCCGCCTGGAGTGTCTTGTTGCGGCGTACGGAGGACAGGAAGGAGGCCGCGATCAGGAACACGCCGACCAGGCCGGTGATGATCTCACTGATCTCGTGCTGGATCGTCACCAGTAGGATCGCGGCGAGCGCGCCGATCGCGTAGTGGGCGCCGTGCTCCAGGTAGACGTAGTCGTCCAGGGTGCCCTCGCGGACCAGGTAGACCGTCAGCGAACGCACGTACATCGCGCCGATGCCCAGGCCGAGGGCCATCCAGAAGATGTGGTTGGTGATGGCGAAGGCGCCGATCACCCCGTCGAAGGAGAAGGACGCGTCCAGCACTTCCAGGTACAGGAAGAGGAAGAACGCCGCCTTGCCGGCCAGGGCGACCGCCGAGACCGGCTGGCCCTCGGCCCTGGCCTTCTCCTCCTCCTCGTGTTCGTGCTCCTCCTCCTCTTCGAGTTTGTCCTCGAAATACCCTGACAGGCCGCCCACGATGAGGTAGGTGACCAGTCCGGCGACGCCGGAGAGCAGCACGGTGGCGGACTTGTCCGCGTGGCCTGTGCTGACGTGGGCGTGGGTGGCGAAGGTCATCGCGGTGGCCAGCAGCACGATCAGCGCGACACACACCGAGAGCATGTCGACCTTGCCGAGTTTGGCGAGCGGGCGTTCCAGCCAGGCCAGCCACTTGATGTCCCGGTCCTCGAGGATGAAATCCAGGAAGATCATCAGCAGGAACATGCCGCCGAAGGCGGCGATCGCCGGGTGGGCGTCGGTGACCAGGTCCTCGTAGCGGTTCGGGTCGTCGAGGGCGAGCTGCACCGCCTCGATGGGGCCGACCTTCGCGCTGATGGCGACGATCACGACCGGGAACACCAGCCGCATGCCGAACACCGCGATCAGAATGCCTAGGGTGAGGAAGATGCGCTGCCAGAAGGCGTTCATCTTCTTCAGGATCCCGGCGTTGACGACGGCGTTGTCGAAAGACAGCGAGATCTCGAGGATCGACAGGATCAGTACGATCCCGAACGCCTCCCAGCCCCATTGCCACGCGGCGAAGGCAAGGCCGGCCGCCGTGACGGCGAGCGACCAGCCGAATGTCCTCAAGATCATGTCTTTCCCATGCAGTCGGAGTGAATACGGAGACCGGGGGTCTCCGGCGCCGCTTGTCACGACGCCAGCCGGTCGAGATGGCTTGTGGGCGCGTGGGGTGCTACCTCGAACCAAACGGTCTTTCCCGTGGCCGTGGGCGTACTGCCCCAATCGGCCGCCAGGGCCGCGACCAGCAACAGGCCGCGACCGCTTTCGGCGTACGGCCCGTCACCATGCGAGGTCGGGAAAGGGCGAGCCGTGTCGGCCACCTCCACCCGCAGTCGGGCCCTCGTCCAGCTCACGACGGCGCTGTACGGGCCGGTGGCGTGCTGCAGCGCGTTGGCGATCACCTCGCTGGAGAGCAGCGCCAGGTCATCCAGCGTCTCGTCCGGAAGCGGCAGACCCCAGTCGCGGACCGTCGACAGGACGAGCCGACGCGCCGTGGGAACGGTCTCGTCCCCCGCGCTGAGGGTGAAGCCGCGGCACAGGGGTTCTCTGTGGGTGTGCACCATGATCATCCTTGCCGGTGCGCTCCCGGTGCAGACCGGGCGGCGACACCGCGGACACGGCCGGCGGGCGTGAGGCAGCAGGCATATGAAGGAGGGGCTGGCAGCGGTTCCCGGGACGGGCCGTATGGCTTGTCGTTTGCGCGAGTTGGTGCGCCCGCGCCGGATAGAGGTTGATCTGTCTGTGATGCGTGGCCGGTCCTTTTCGGGACGGACCGGCCACCTGCCTCTTGCCTGGCTCAGGACTTCTGGGCGAGGGCCTTCAGCGCCTTCTCCGCGCCGGGGTTCAGCGGGACGGGGGCGACGATCTCAGCCATGTCGAGTTCGATCTCGGCCGCGGCCGCGTTCACCTTCTCCAGGTCGCTCTTCTTCTCGTAGATGAGGTTGACGATCTCGGCGGCGAGATCCGGGTCGAAGCCCTTCTTCACCAGCAGCACGTTCGGTACCACGATTGTGGGCACGTCCTTGGGCTGGTTGTATACGGACTTGGGGATGGGGGCCGTCATGTAGACATCGCCGTACTCCTGGTTCAGAGCGGACAGCTGTGGTGTCACGTCCAGGAAGCGGACCTCTTTCTTGAGGCTGGTGCTGAGGTCCGTGATGCCGCCGCTGGGCAGTCCGCCGGACCAGAACAGCGCGTCGATCGTGCCGTCCTTCATGGCGTCCACGGTTTCCGGGAGGCCCAGGCGGTCGGCGGAGATGTCCTTGGCGGGGTCCAGCCCCGCCGCCTTCAGCAGCCGGTTGGCGATCACTTCCGTGCCGGAACCGGGGGCCCCGGTGGAGATCCGCTTGCCCTTCATGTCCTTGATGGAGTCGATCCCCGAATCGGAGCGGACCAGCACCTGGGTGTAGTTCGGGTACAGCCGGGTCAGTGCCTCGATGTCCTGGGGGGAGGAGAACGACTCCTTGCCCTCGACGGCGTCGCCGGCGGTGTCCAGCAGGGAGAAGGCGAGGTTGTAGGTCCCGGCCCCGAGGCCCTGGATGTTCTGCACGGACGCGCCGGTGGTGGTGGCGGTGGCCCGGTAGCCGTCGAGGTTGTCGGAGATCAGCTCCGCGAGGCCGCCGCCGATCTGGTAGTAGACGCCGGTGGTGGGGCCGGTTGCGATGGTGAGTCGGCCTCCCTTCCCGCCGCTGTCGGCGGCGGTGTTCTCGGTCTGCTTCCCGCCACCGCAGGCGGTGGCGAACAGACCTACCGCGAGAGCGGCGGCGGTGAGGCGCAGGGTGCGCATCTGGTGCTTCATCGAAACTCCTTGAGTGGAACCCCGGACTTTCACGCCGGGGGAGAAATGCATGCGAATATCGCCGGACGCGGAGCGTCCGGGATGCACTGCGCTGTGTCGCACCCGGCGGCGATAACCAAGTCGCCGGGTCTACCGCCGGGCCGGCGGGAAGTCAGGTCTGTGGAGCTTGTGTAAGACCGTGGACGGCACACCGTCCCTTCGCTGGTGACCCCAGGCGGCAGCGGGCTGCGAAGCAGAAAGCTCGACCCGTGAGGGAAGGAATCTCCGCTGTTCACGGCGGAGAGGGAGGTCAAGAGGAGAGCTGTCCTTCCGTGATGGTGTCCGCCTCGGGGTTCTCACCGGTGGTGGAACCCGAGAGGGTGGACTGCCGACGGCGTACGAGATGCACGCCAAGGGCGAGTACGAGGGCTGAGCAACCCGCGGTGATCGCCACGGGTTCGAGGTACAGCAGGCACAGGGCGGCGGCCGCGCACAGCGCACGCTCCGCCGGGCCCGCCGGGCCGAGCAGCCGGCCCCCGGTGGCCGCGGCCAGTGCGGCCACGGCGAGGGCGGATACCGCGGTGGTCCACAGGACGCCCCACAGGCCGCCCGTGCCGAGCAGATGGGTGCCGTTGTCGGTGAGCACGAAGGCGAACGGCACGAGGAACGCGGGCAGCGAGTACTTCCAGGTCGCGACCATGGTGCGCATCGGGTTGCCGCCGGTGATGGCGGCGGAGGCGGCCGCCGCCATGGCCGTCGGCGGGCTCACCTCGGAGAGCACCGCGTAGTAGAAGATGAACATGTACGCCTCGTGGGTGGCGACTCCCAGTTCGAGCAGGGCGGGCGCGATGATCACCGCGGCGATGATGAAGGAGGCGGTGACCGGGACCGCGAGCCCGAGGATCGACACCGCCGCCGCGGCGAAGAGCACGGTCAGGACCAGCGTCACGGTCGGGTTGTCGCCGAAGACCCCGGCCGCGTCGACGATGACCGAGGCCAGGTTCAGGCCGAGGCCGGTCTGGGTGACGACGGCGACGATCATGCCCGCCGCGGCGCAGGTGGCGACGACCGGGAGGACCGACTTGCTGCCCTCGGCGAGGGCTTGGTACAGCCGTCGGGGCGTCATCCGGTGCTTCGGGTCGAGGAACGACAGCAGGAACTGCAGGGCCGTCGCGTAGACGACTGCCTTGAACGGGGGCAGTCCCATAGCCATGAAGCCGACGATCATGAAGAGGGAGAGGAAGTGGTAGCCGAACCGGCCGAGCAGTCGCAGTGCCGAGGTGGGCTCGTCGTCCACGACCGGCTGCGTGTGGTGTTTGCGGGCGTCGATCTCGACGGCGAGGAGGATGCCCAGGTAGTACAGGAGCGTGGGCACCAGCGCGTACAGCAGGACGGTGAGGTAACTCTCCCGCAGGTACTCGGCGATGATGAACGCCGCGGCGCCCAGGGTGGGCGGGGACAGGATCGCGCCGATCCCGGCGGCCGCGAGCACGCCGCCGCCCTGCTCCTTGCTGTACCCGGCCCGGCGCAGGACGGGCCAGGCGACCGAGCCCAGGCTGACCGCGGTCGCGGTGCCGGAACCGGAGACCGTGCCGAGCAGGAAGCCGGCGGCGGTCACCGTGCGTCCGGGCGCGCTGCGGGAGCCGCGGAAGGCCGCGAAGGACAGGTCGATGAAGAACTTGCCCGCACCGGATATGTCGAGGACGGCGCCGAAGATGGTGAACAGGACGATATAGGTGCCGGCCACGTTCAGCGGCACGCCGTAGACCCCGTCGGTGCCCATGAAGTAGTGGGCGGCGATAGCGTCGATGTCGAAGCCGCCGTGCGCCAGCGACCACTCGTACGGCAGCATCCCGCCGTAGTACGCGTACACCAGGAAGCTCGCGCAGAAGGCCGGCAGGACCCAGCCGGTGGTGCGCCGGCATGCCTCCAGGACCAGCACGATCATGGCGAGGCCCGCAGCTGTGTCCAGCGAGGTCGGCAGCTGGCGCCGCTCGATGAAGGCGTCGAACTCCAGCAGCGGATACAGGCACACGGCGAGTGCCGCCGCGGCGAGCAGCCAGTCGAGCCACCCGGGGTCGTCGTGGCGGACGGCCGCCTTGTCCGACCCGGCAGGGGCGGTGGCACGGTCACCGCGTCGCCAGGGCAGCAGCAGCGCCGGTACCCGCACTGTCCCGCGGTGGGTCAGGAAGATCAGCGGCAGCGTCCCCGCGAGGAAGAGGGTCAGGTAGTACTGGGTGCCCTTGGCCACTGGAAAGAAGACCGCGTACAGCACGAAGACCGACAGCGCGGCGCACACCACGGCCACGGCCGCGGAGACCCCGGGGGAGAGTTTCCGGGCCGGCCGCTCCTGCTCGAACTCGGCCACGAGATCCTCGGCTGATCGCTGCCTCGGCTCGGGCGGCACCGTTGCCATGCTCATCGCGGCTTCTCCTGGGACTAGGCGGTTCGTGGTGTCCCAGACCGTGGCAGCTGTTTACATGCGGGCAACAGGGCACGCCCGAGGACTTAACGTAGGTTTAGGGTTCAGTGACGGTGGTCACTTCTACGCTCATCGCACCGGCAGTGACCTGCGCCCTCCCTCGGCACCCCTGCCGCCGGGCCCAGTGCCCGCCGGATTTCCACCAACCGGGAGGCCGTGTGCGGATACTTCTCGTCGAGGACGACAACCGGGTCGCCGACGCCCTCACCAGCGCACTCCGGCGCCACGGATACGAGGTGCGGCGTGCCGCCAACGCGGCCGACGCCCTGGCCGCACCCGCGGTCGATCTCGTGCTGCTCGATCTGGGCCTGCCCGACCGGGACGGCATCGAGGTGTGCCGCGAACTGCGCGCCCGCGGCGGGGTCCCGGTGATCGCGGTGACCGCGAGGGGAGACGAGCCCGACCGGGTGCGGGGGCTGCGCAGCGGCGCCGACGACTACGTGGTGAAACCCTTCGGCACCGCGGAGCTGCTGGCCCGTATCGAAGCGGTGCTCCGGCGCAGCGTGAGCCAGCGCGGCCATGAGGACAGACTCGTCGCTGTCGACGGTCTGGAGGTCGACCTCGGGCGGCGCGCGGTCACCGTGGACGGGCGGAGTATCTCCCTGACCCGCAAGGAGTTCGAGGTTCTCGCCCTGCTGGCCCGCGCGGGCGGTGCCGCGGTGCCCCGCGACCGGATCGTGGTGGAGGTGTGGCAGACGACGTACGACGGTATGTCACGCACTCTCGATGTCCATGTGGCCACTCTGCGCGGCAAGCTGGGGCGGGCGGGGAGCCTGGTGCAGACCGTGCGCGGCTTCGGGTACCGGCTCTCCGCCGCACCGGCGGTGTCCGGTGGTCCGGCGCTGTCCGGTGGTTCGGGGGTGGCCGGTGGCGGGGCGGAGGCCGGTGGTCCGGCGGCGGCCGGCGAGTGAGGACGCCGGATGCGCCGCCGACTTCTCGTCATCGTCTTCGTTCTGGTCGCCGGTCTGATCGTCGCGCTCAGCCTGCCCCTGGTGCGGGCCACCGCGGAGCGTACGGTCCAGAGCGCGTTCATCGGGCGGGTCGAGGACGGCGCCTGGTTCGCTGACTTGGCCGCCACCGCCCTGGAGTCGGGGCGGACCGGCCGGCTGGAGGCCGCAGCCGACCGCTACGCGAACCTCTACGACTCACGCGTCGCGGTGGTGGACGCCGACAGCGAGACCGTGGTCGCCTCGCGCCCCGTCGACCTGGAGGAGCCGCAGGTGCGGTCGGCGCTGCTGCTCGCCCTCGCCGACCGGCCTCCCGAGCAACCCGGCGTGTGGTGGCCATGGGACGACCGGTCCTTCGTGCTGGCCGAGCCCGTCCGGCGCGACGGCCGTGTGCTGGGTGCCGTGCTGATCGTCTCCCCCACCGACCATGCCCGTTCCGAGGTGGCCGACCATCTGACACTGGTGATACTGGGCAGCCTCGCGGCACTCGTCCTGGTGGTGATCGCGGTCGCGGCGCCGGTGGTCCGCTGGGTGCTCCGTCCTGTGCACGACCTGGACCGCGCCACCCATGAGGTCGCCCTCGGGAGCCTGAAGACCCGTGTGTCGGAGCGGGTGGGCGCCCCGGAACTGCGCCGCCTCGCCAACCACTTCAACGTGATGGCGGACAGCATGCACGCCTCCCAGGAGCAGCAGCGGGCGTTCGTGGCACAGGCATCCCACCAACTGCGCAACCCGCTGACCGCGCTCCGGCTGCGGGTGGAGAACCTCGAGGAGTTCGTGAACGACCCGCGCGGTCTGAACGAACTGCACTGCGCTGTGGAGGAGGCCGACCGGTTCGGCGAGATGCTCGACGGGCTGTTGCGGCTGGCCAGGGCGGAGGCGTCCGTGGCGGAACGCGCGCAGGTCGACGTCTCAGCCGTGGTGAGACACCGGGTCGATGCCTGGCGGACGGCCTTCGCCAGCGCGGGCGTCCCGCTCAGCACGACGATTCCCGACAGGGTGAGCGCGCTGTCCCTGCCCGACTGCCTCGACCACGCTCTCGACACCCTGCTCGACAACGCCCTCAAGTTCAGCGAGCAGGCACCCGTCGATGTCTCCGTGCACCGCGCCCCGGCCGGGGCAGCGAGGGAGACGGTCGAGGTGACGGTACGGGATGCCGGCCCCGGCCTGACCGAGGAGGAACTGTCCCAGGCGGGCGGAAGGTTCTGGCGCAGCACACGTCACCAGAACGTCCGTGGCACGGGGCTCGGCCTCGCGCTCACCCGCATGCTGGTGGAGGCGGGCGGCGGTGAACTGCTCCTGGCAGCCGCACGGCCACACGGACTCTCCGCCACCGTACGGCTGCCCGCCGTCCCCGCACTCCCTGGAGATCCCCCGTCCGATCCGCTGTGAGGGGAGCCGGTGACGGTCCCTGTGAGCGGTCAGGGATGTGACTCGCGGTACCACCGGGCGGCGCCGGGGTGCAGCTCCAGCGGGTGGGTGGCGATCGCCGTACGCCGGTCGAGGCGGCGGGCCTCCGGGTGGGCCTGGATGAGCTGTGACTGGCCCTCGAACAGCAGCCGGGTGAGCCAGTACGCCTCCGAGTCCGGCATGTCCCGCCGTACGACCAGGAAGTTCGGCACGCTCACCGTGGTCACCGCGCTCTGCGCCCCGTACACGACGGCCGGCACGGTGGTCTCGGTGTACAGCTCGCCGTAGGACCGGGTGAGCTCGTCGACCACGTCGCCGAGGTCGACGAGGCGGATCATGGTGTTGCGGCGCAGTTCGGTGATCGCCCCGGTCGGCAGACCGCCGCTCCAGAAGAAGGCGTCGATCCGCCCCTCGGCCAGGGCGGTCGCCGACTCGCGCACATCCAGCCGCAGCGAGGTCAGGTCACTGTCGGGGGAGAGCCCGGCGACCTTCAGGATGCGCTCGGCGATCAACGCCGTGCCCGAGCCCTCGGCCCCCACGGAAACCCGCAGTCCGCGTAGCGCCTTCGCGCTGCGGACCGGGCTGTCCGCGCGGACCACCAACTGCACGTAGTTGTCGTAGAGCGAGGCCAGCGCTACCACGGGCAGCTTCCGGGAGAAGGGCGCGCTCCCGGCGACGGCGTCGGCGGCGGAATCGGCGAGAGTGAAGCCCGCCTGTGCCTGGTCCGCGGCCACCCGGCGCAGATTGTCCACACTGCCCCCGGTGTGCAGAACCTGCGCCGAGACGTCTGGCAGCCGACTCTCGATGAGGTCGGCGTAACCGGCCCCGTAGTCCGCGTAGACACCGCCTGGGTTGCCGGTGGCCACCTTGATCTCCCCGGACGGGCGGGGCGGCGCGTCGCTTCCGCCGCACCCTGCGAGCAGCAGCGTCGCGGTGAGGGCGGCGGCGAGTACGCGTGCCAGCCGCATGGGTACCTCCCTCGACGTTCCGAGCCGCGCACAGGGCGTGCGGCCCAGGTCGTGCGGGGTCCGAAGGGCCGACTCGATCAGCCTAACCGCCTGCGAAGACGGCGGTCCGTGACCGGCAGGCGGGCGGTCGACGGCGCCCCCGGCGGTGCTGCCATACGGTGAACAGCCCGGCGGCCGGAACCCCACGCCGCGCGGGACGGTGGCGGACTGTCCCCCACCCCGTGGCCCGTCCTCATCGGGCGACGTAGCCTCCGTCGACGGGGAGGGCGACGCCGACGACGAAGCCGGCTCCGGGGCTGCACAGCCACAGGACGGCCTGGGCGATCTCCTCGGCGGTTCCGAGCCGGTTGATGGGCTCGTTGGCCTCGGCCTCGGCGCGGTCGAGCTCACCCTTGGTGATCATGTCGCTGACCATGGGCGTGTTGATGGTGCCGGGGCAGACGGCGTTGACGCGGATGCCGCGCGGGGCGTATTCGAGGGCCGCGCTGGAGGTCAGGCCGATCACTCCGTGCTTGGAGGCGTGGTAAGAGGCGCGGCCGGGGAGGCCGACCAGGCCGCCGAGTGAGGAGCAGTTGACGATGGCTCCGCTGCCCTGGGCGCGCATGTGCCGCAGCTCGTGCTTCATGCAGGCCCACACGCCGCGGAGGTTGACGGCGTTGACGCGGTCGAAGCGTTCGGCGGGCTCCTCGGCCGCGTCGCTGGGCGGGATCTGGATGCCGGCGTTGTTGTAGGCCATGTCGAGGCGGCCGAAGGTCTCGACCGTGCGGTCGACCGCGGCGGCGACCTGGTCCTCGTCGCTGACGTCGCAGGTGAGGGCGAGCACCCGATGGCCGGCGCCGGTGAGGTCCTTCGCGGCGGCGTTGACGGCGGCTTCGTCGATGTCGGTGAGGGTGACGGCGGCCCCGGACTCGGCGAAGGCGCGGGCGGTCGCCAGGCCCATGCCGGAGCCGGCTCCGGTGACGAGGGCGACCTGGCCGGTGAAGTCGTAGGTGGGGTTCACGTCGTGCTCTCCGATCGCGGGCTGCTCTGCGGTCCAGGTCTTGTTTGTCCGTGTCTCGTCGTGTTTGTGAAGCGGTCTGTGCACTTGTTTCGTGCGCCGGTCCTTGTCGGTGGCCGTGAGGTCAGGAGGCGTCTTCGATGGTGACGCTGACCTCGTCGTTGTCGGCGAGAGCCTCGGTGGCACTTTCGGGCATGTGCCCCAGGATGATCAGGTCGTTGCCGGTACTGGGCGAACCGTCGCGGTAGTAGATGGCGAGGTTGCCCCAGGGCGCGTAGTAGGCGAGGTCGCCGGTACGGGGATGGACTCCGCTCGGGGCGCCGGAGGTGGACAGCCGACGCGGCAGGTCGGCGATCTTCTCGTTCTGATGGAAGTCGGTCAGGTCCAGGGTGAGGGGGAGCTGCGCGGCGAAGTCCTGGGCGGCGGCGCTGTCGTTGAGCGTGGCGTCGACCGGCGTGCCGTCGACGGTGATCCGGATGTTCATGGCGGTGGATCTGCCAGGGGCTGTGGTGGGCGCGGGACTTGTCGTCGTCCGCTCCGGCGTGCTCGGGGACGAGGACGTTGGCCGGGACGAGGCCTGGGAGGGTGGCGGGTCTTCGGTGCAGGCGGTCACGGCGAGCAGCAGCACCGCGGCTACGGCACCACGGGCCGCCAGGGTGGGAAGGGCGGTCGGCATCACGGGGCGTCCAGGGATTCAGTCGGGCAGGGGCTCGGAGTAGTGGCGGAAGCCGTCGCGCCCGGTGTGGATGTCGTACAGGCGCCGGGCCAGGGCGTCGGGGCTGCTGTGTTCGGCGTCGGGCCGGATGGCGCCCGGCACGATCAGCTGGGCGACATGGATGTTCTGCGGGGCGAGCGTGTCGTGGAGCATGCGGGCGTACGCACTCTCGGCGGCGAAGGCGACCGAGGTGCCGGCGACGTTCGGGTTGGGGCGTACGGCGCTGGAGCCGTTGACGAACAGCAGGGTGCCGCGGCCGAGTACGCGCATGCCGGGCAGGACGGCGTTCACGGCGGTGACGGGGCCCTTGACGGAGAAGCCGAGGGGGGCGTCGAGGTCGTCGGCGCCGGTGTCCAGGACCGGCTTCATGAAGTCGGCGCGGGGGACGGGGCTGTACTGGAGGATCTCGACGGTCCCCAGCGAGGTACCGGCCGCGTACAGGGCCCCGGTCAGGGACTCGATGTCGAGGACGTCGGCGGCGAAGCCGCGGGTCTCGATGCCGTCGCGGGCCAGCTCGGCCGTGAGGTCCTCCAGGCGCTGGGTGTTGCGGGCGATGAGAGCGACGGAGTGGCCGGCGGCTCCGAAGCGGCGGGCGGTGGCGAGCCCGAGGCCGGGTCCGGCACCGATGAGGGCGAAAGTGGTCACGGTAGTCCGAGTCCTTGTCCAGGAGGGGCCGTCCGGGGTCGGGCAGGGGATGTCCGGCTGTCGCGATGGACGATGTACGGGTCAGGGCTTCAGAAGCGTCTTGATGGCGCGGCGTTCGTCCATTGCCTTGTAGCCTTCGGCGACCTGGTCCAGGGGCAGGGTGAGGTCGAAGACCTTGCCCGGGTCGATCCGGCCGGAGAGGACGCGGTCGATCAGGTCGGGCAGGTAGGCGCGCACGGGGGCGGGGCCGCCCCGCAGACCGACGTGGGAGAAGAACAGCTCCTGGCCGTCGATCGCGACGTCGTGCGGGACGCCGACGAAGCCCACGTTGCCGCCGGGCCGGGCGGAGTGCAGGGCCTGCCGCATGGACTCGGCCGTGCCGACGCACTCCAGGACCGAGTCGGCGCCGATGCCGCCGGTGAGGTCCTTGACGCGGGCGATGCCTTCATCGCCGCGTTCGGTGACGATGTCGGTGGCGCCGAACTCGACGGCGAGCTTCTGGCGGGACTCGTGCCGGCTCATGGCGATGATCCGCTCGGCGCCCAGTTCCCTGGCCGCGATGACACCGCACAGACCGACCGCGCCGTCGCCGACGACTACGGCGGTGGAGCCGGGCTTCACTTCGGCGGCGAGGGCGGCGTACCAGCCGGTGCCCATCACGTCGGAGACGGCGAGCAGGCTGGGCACCACCTCGCCGGACGGGTGCTCGTCGGTGGCCACGAGCGTGCCGTGGGCGTTGGGGATGCGCACGTACTCGGCCTGACAGGTACTCATGAACTCGCGGTGCAGGCAGGAGGACTGCCAGCCGTTCAGGCAGTTCGGGCAGGTGTTGTCCGAGGTGGCGAACGACCCGACGACGAACTGTCCCGGCTTGACGTCGGTGACCTCGCCGCCGACCTCCTCGACGATGCCGACGTATTCGTGTCCCATCGGATGGGGCTCGGCAACCGGCTCCGCGCCGCGGTAGGGCCACAGGTCCGAGCCGCACACGCAGGTGGCGACCGTGCGGATGACGGCGTCGGTCGGCCGGCTGATCTTCGGGTCGTCCAGGGTCTCGAAGCGCACGTCGCCGGGGGCGTGAATGACTGCTCCGCGCATGATGGGGTGCTTCCTTCGGTACGAGGGGCTGGAACCGCAGCCGGGAATCCCGGACGCTGCTCGAAATCGAGCCTCACACGCGAGGGAGGGCGCGAAAAGCGGAGGAATCCTTCCTGGGAGAGGAATATCCAGGGAGGAAATTCTCCCCCTTTTCCTGGGCACGATCGGTGCCATGCTGGGCAGCATGACCAGCAATGTCACCCTGAATGAACTGGGAGAATTCCTCAAGAAGCGCCGCTCAAAGCTGAGTCCGCGCACGGTCGGACTGCCGGAGACGGGCGGGCCCCGCCGGGTCGCCGGGCTGCGCCGTGAGGAGGTCGCCCAGCTCGCCTCCATCAGCACGGACTACTACACCCGGCTCGAGCAGGGCCGTATGCAGGCCTCCGCTCCCGTGCTGGACACCATCGCCCGCGTCCTCCGCCTGGACGACGACGAGCGGGGCTATCTCTTCCAGCTCGCGGGCAAGACCACCGTCCGCACGCGGCGCCGCGGCAGGCAGAAGGTACAGCCCCAGTTGCAACGCGTGCTGGACGACCTCACCGCCACCCCGGCCATCGTGCAGGGGCGGCGCGGGGACATCCTGGCGTGGAACGCGCTGGCGGCCGCCCTGGTCACCGACTTCTCCCGTATTCCGGAGAAGAACCGCAACTACCCGCGGCTCATCTTCACCGATCCGGCGATGCGCAGCCTGTACGCGGACTGGGAGGGCTCGGCGCGGATCGCCGTGGCGCAGGTTCGGATGGAGGCGGCGAAGTATCCCGAGGATCCCCGTCTCGTCGAGCTGGTCGGTGAACTGTCCATGCGCGACAAGCAGTTCGCCCAGTGGTGGGGCGATCACCGCGTAGCGGCCCGTACCGTGGGCACCAAGACCCTCAACCATCCGGTCGTCGGAGAACTCGTCCTGGACTGGGACACCCTCACCGCCAACACCGATCCCGACCAGCACCTGACCGTGTGGACCGCAGCCTCCGGTTCTCCCACCCACGAGCGGCTGCGCATTCTCGCCTCCTGGGCCACCGACCAGAACGTGTCGCCCTCTTCTTCGCTCCGCTGACCGATGCCGCCGCGCCAGCCGACGTCCTGGGTGCTCGCCCCGACCGACTGGTCCGCAACCTTCCGTTGCTGATCGGCGGCGTGCTCCGCGCACCCTCCCCACCACCGGTACGCACCCCCCATCGCCGACCGAGCGTTCAACCGGCCGCTCGCCACGGCTCGTTGACGCACTTCCGGAGGCGCGCAGCACGCACTCTTCGGCAGTTGGCGGAGCTTGATCTTGTGCTTGGCGTCGACACCGGGCTTCAGAGCGGGGCCGCCGACGGGGCCCTCCTCGGCGCGGATCGCCTCGGCCGGCTCTTCCGGGAGCGTGACGGTGTACTTCTTGGTTGCCATACCGTTGACCATGCTGGTGCACCCGATGGTGGCGCCCAGTGCGAGCGGCGACCATTCAGCCAGGAATACCCGGCCTGAATGGCCAGGCGGAACACCCAGCAGCAATACCCAGCAGCAATACCCAGGGAGTACACATGGCCAAGATCCTTTTCGTCATGACCGGCGCCGACCGGTGGACGCTGGCCGACGGCAGCACGCACCCCACCGGTTTCTGGGCCGAGGAGGCCACCGTGCCCTACGAGGCGTTCAGGGCCGCGGGCCACGAGGTCACCGTGGCCACGCCCGGCGGTGTCGTGCCGCCCGTCGACCCCGCCAGCCTGAGCCCCGAGGCCAACGGGGGCGCCGAGAAAGCGGCGGCGGTCCGGGGTGTGGCGGAAGGCGCCGCCGAGTTCCGCAGCCCGGTCGCGCTGGCCGATGTACGCCTCGACGGATTCGACGCGGTGTACGTCCCGGGCGGTCACGGCCCGATGGAGGACCTCGCGGTCGACGCCGACTCCGGCCGGCTCCTCGCGCGGGCGGTGGAGTCCGGTCTGCCGGTGGGCGTGGTGTGCCACGGCCCGGCCGCGCTGCTGGCGGCGACGAAGGACGACGGCACCAACGCCTACGCCGGTTACCGCATCACCGCCTTCACCAACACCGAGGAGCGGCAGGCCGGCCACGCGGAGAAGGCCAAGTGGCTGCTCCAGGACCGCCTCACCGAGGCCGGCCTGAAGGTCGAGGCCGGCGAACCGTGGGCGCCGCACATCGAGGCCGACCGCAACGTCGTCACCGGCCAGAACCCCGCCTCCTCCGGCCCGCTCGCGGCCGAACTGCTCAAGAAGCTCCGCTGAATCCCGGCACCCGAGATCCCCAACCGCCCCCATGAGCAGACCGCGGACCACGCAGCCGACCAAGGCCAAGAAATACCAACGCACCGCACGCACAGGGAAGTTGACGTCATGACCGACAAGCTCACCGTGAGCGTCCTGGGCACCGGCATCATGGGCGCCGCGATGGCCCGTAACCTCGCCAAAGCCGGGCACACGGTCCGCGCCTGGAACCGTACCCGCGCCAAGGCCGAGCCCCTGGCGGCCGACGGGGCGCACATTGCCGGTACTCCCGCCGAGGCGGTGACCGGCGCCGATGTCGTCCTGACCATGCTGTACGACGGGCCGGCCGCCCTGGAGGTCATGCGCGAGGCGGAGCCCGGGCTGCGTCCCGGTACGGCCTGGGTGCAGTCCACCACCGCAGGGATCGAGGGCATCGGCGAGCTGGCCGGCTTCGCCCGCGCACACGAGCTGGTCTTCTACGACGCGCCCATGCTGGGCACCCGTCAGCCCGCCGAGGCCGGCCAACTGCTGGTCCTGGCCGCGGGCCCGGTCGAGGGCCGGGACACGGTGGCTCCCGTCTTCGACGCGGTCGGCGCCCGCACGGTGTGGACGGGCGAGGACGGCGCGGCCGGCAGTGCGACCCGGCTGAAGCTGGTGGCGAACAGCTGGGTCCTCGCGGCCACCGCGGCGACCGGCGAGGTCCTCGCGCTGTCCAAGGCGCTGGGCGTGGACCCGCAGAGCTTCTTCGACGCCATCGCCGGCGGCCCGCTCGACATGGGCTATCTGCGGGCCAAAGCCGGACTCATCCTGGACGGCCGGCTCTCCCCGGCCCAGTTCGCGGTGGCCACCGCCGCCAAGGACGCCCGCCTGATCGTCGAGGCGGGCGAGCAGAATGGCGTACGCCTCGACGTCGCCGCCGCGAGCGCCGCCCGCATGCGGCGCGCCGCCGCCCAGGGCCACGCCGACGAGGACATGGCCGCCGCGTACTTCGCCAGCTTCGACCCCGACTCCGACTCCGAGCCCGATTCCGCCCCCGACGAGGACGCGTCCGCCTGAGGCCGCGACCTCAGGACCGGGGTCGTACTCAGGACCCGGGGTCGTACTCAGACCCCGTCACGCCGCCGTAGGAAACCCTTTCGTCCGGAACACCCTCCGCTCCGCGTCCACCGCGAACACCTCGCAGTCGTCTCGTGCGGCGGCCCAGTCGATGCCCTCCGGGCCCATGGCGAAGGCCGCCGTCGCCGTGGCGTCCGCCTCCGTGAGGGACGAGGACACGACCGTCACGCTGAGGAGGCCCGTGGCCGGGCGGCCGGTGCGGCCGTCGATGATGTGTTCGCCCCGTTCGTAGCGTGCGGAGGTCGCCACGGCGCTGTCCGTCACGTCCAGGACAGTGCACAGCTTGTCGGCCTGTTCGGGGTGCCGTACGCCCACCCGCCACGGACCGCCGGCCGCGACCACGTCGCCGCCGGCGTTCAGGCAGAACCGGGACGCGCCGGTCGCCGCCACCAGGTCCGCCGCCCGCTGCACCGCCCAGCCCTTCACCATGGCGCAGGGGTCGAGGCCGCGACCGGGCAGCCGTACGTCGAACGCGCCCCCGGTCGCGACCCGGTACCGCTCGCACAGGTCGAGGATCTCCGCCAACTCCGGGGATATGTCCTGGAGTCTGAGCTCGCCCCGGTCGAGGCGCGACACCTCGCTGCCGGGCTTGAAGGGGCTGAACCGTTCGTCGACCTCGCGCAGCCAGTCGAAGGCCCGGTCCGCGGCCTCTGCGGCGTCCCCTTCTCCCTCATCCATCCCTACGGAGATCGGGAACCCCATGATGTGCTCGACCCGGCGCACGCTCAGCCCCTCAGCCCTTCGCGTCGATCGCGGCCTGGAGGGACTTGACGTAGCCCTCGCTGGTGATCGTGGCGCCGGACACCGTGTCGATGTCGGCGCTCTGCGCCTCGAGCGTCTCCTCGATCAGCTTCGGCACGGCGGCTTCGGTCTGCGGGTGGTTCGGCTGCTGCAGCATCCGTACGGAGCTGATCGTGTCGCCCTCGAAGGTCACCTCGACCTGCACAGGGCCCTTCTCGGTGTTGAGCGTCGACCCCGCGATGACCTGGTTCGGCGTGCCCGAGCCAGAGGATCCCGTATCGGACGATCCCGAGTCCGAGGAGCCCGAAGAGCCCGAGCCCGACGAGGCAGCCGCGGACGGTGTCGAAGCCGGCGCCGCGACCTCGGTGCTCGACGACGAGGTCTCGGTCGACGGTGCGTAACGCCAGACCGGGATCAGGGCCGCGACGCTCAGGACCAGGACAGGAATTGCTCGCTTCATGGTGTCGTCCCCCTTATCCGGCCAGGCTGAAGCGTTCGAAGTGGATCTGCTGCCTGGGCACGTCCAGGTCGCGCAGGGTGCGCAGGACGGCGCCGGTCATGCCGGGCGGGCCGCAGACGTAGACGTCCCGGTCGGCGATGTCCGGCACGAGCCGGGTCAGTTCGGCCGGTGCCAGCTTGTCCGGGGTGGCCGGGCCGCTGACCAGGAACAGGTGGGCGCCCTTGGCGTGGGCCAGTTCGCGCAGCTCGTCGTGGAGCACCGCGTCCTGGTCCGTGGCCACCCGGTAGATGACGGCGGCGTGGCCGTGCAGATCCTCCAGCAGGGCCCGGATCGGGGTGACCCCGACGCCGCCCGCGATGAGCAGGGCGTCAGGCCGGGTCCGGTGCATCGTGGTGAAGGCGCCGTACGGGCCCTCGGCGAACACCCGCGTGCCGACCTTCAGGTGCCGCAGCGCCGCCGTGCCGTCGCCGGCCGCCTTCGCGGTCAGCCTGAGGCCCCGGCCGTCCGGGGCGGCGGACAGCGAGAAGGGGTTGGCCTGCCACCAGCGGCCCTTGGTCATGAACCGCCACAGGAAGAACTGGCCGGCCCGTGCGGGCAGCCGGTCCAGATCGCGGCCGGTGATGTAGACCGACACGACGTTGTCGGATTCGGGGACGACGGCCGAGACGCGTAGCTGGTGCCGCAGATTGCGCCACAGTGGCAGCACGAGCCGGCCCACGAACACCGAGCCGAGCGCCACGCCCCACAGCGCGTACCAGTACGTCGTGGCCGCCGAGCTCGTCGTGAAGGTCGTGCCCACCGCGACCTGGTGCGTGAACGCCAGCACCACCGCGACGTACGTGTAGAGGTGGATGAAGTGCCAGGTCTCGTACGCCAGCCGGCGCCGGGCCCAGCGCGCCGAGACCGCGCCGACGACCATGATCAGCACCAGGGCGACGATCGCGCGCAGCACACCCTCGACGGTTTCGGCGAGGTCCACGAGCTGGCTCACCGGGTCCATCGACGAGGACTGGGCATAGCCGAAGGTGATGAACACGCCGTGCCCCAGCAGCGACCACAGCAGGCCGAAACCGACCCAGCGGTGCCAGGAGGTCAGCCGGTCCATGCCGATCCGGTGGTCGAGCCACGGCAGCCGGGCGACGAGCAGCAGCTGGAAGGCCATGAGGAGGGCGGCGTACAGGCCGGTCAAGCGCCCCAGCAGAATGAGGGCGTTCGAGGCGAGCCCGGACTGGAAGAAGAAGGCGGTCACCACCGCGAGGTTCGCGGCCAGCAGGGTGTACAGGCCGGTGCGGGCCACCACCTTGGGGCGTATCGCCGGTGTGGGGGGTCTGACGCGTTGGACAGTCGTCACGGGACGGCAACTCCTCGATCAATGATCCGGGGATACCGAGCCTGCCTGGTGGGAGCTGTCGTTCAGCTGTCGGTCAACTTTCAAGTTTTTATCGATGTGATTCTGGAGGGCGGACGGCTATGGGCGCCAGGAGTCACGTGAAGCACTATGAGCGGGTGGAAAAAGTACGTCTTCTCGTGGTGGACGACGATCCGCCCATCGCCGACCTCGTCGCCACCGTCGCCCGCTACGAGGGCTGGGACGCGGTCACCGCCTACTCCGGTGAGGAGGCGCTGCGCCAGGCCGCCGAGTTCCACCCCGACATCGTGGTGCTCGACCTGATGCTCCCCGACCTGGACGGATTCGGTGTGCTCGACCGGCTCCGGCTGTCCGGGACGATGGTGCCCGTCGTGTTCCTCACCGCCCGCGACGGCGTCGCCGACCGGATCGCGGGCCTCACCAGGGGCGGCGACGACTACCTGGTCAAACCGTTCGCGGTGGAGGAGCTCATGGCCCGGCTGCGCACCGTACTGCGCCGCAGCGCGGGCCCCGGCTTCCAGCGTTCCGTGCTCCAGGTCGCCGACCTGACGATGGACGAGGACACCCGCGAGGTGCGGCGCGGCGAGAAGCTGCTGACGCTCACCCCGACCGAGTACGAGGTGCTCCGCTATCTGATGCGCAAGTCGCCGACCGTGCTGACCAAGGCGCAGATACTCGACCACGTCTGGGAGTACGGCTTCGGAGGCCGCTCCAACGTCGTGGAGCTGGTCGTCAGCCGGCTGCGCCGCAAGCTCGACGGGCCTGACGAGGGCGCTGACGGCCGGGCACCACTGATCCACACCGTGCGGGGTGTCGGGTACGTGGTGCGGCAGGTCGCCGGGTGATCGGCCGGCTGAGGCGGACCTACGGCAGACTGCGCCTGGGCACCCGGCTCGCGCTGGGCCTGGGTGTGCTGTCCCTGCTGGCGTTCGCGGTCGTCGGTACGGCGCTGACGACGTACATGCGGGACTACCTGTCGGAGCAGCTCGACACACAGCTGGCGCAGGGACAGATCGCCCAGTCCAGGAACATCGAGGAACACGGCACGCTTTCGGGAAAGAAGTACTACAGCTGGTTCTACGCCGTGTACGACGTGTCGGGCGGCAAGCCCGTGCTCCGCAAGCCCGAGGACCCCGGCGACCTGCCGGAGGACGTCGGCAGCTTCACCGCCGTGGCCCGGGCGCAGATGTCCGCGGACACGGAGGTCCTGCGCACCGACGATCTCAAGGGCAAAGGCACCTACCGGCTGCGCGCGTGCGAGTTCGAGCCCGGCACCATCCTGGTCAGCGCCGCGCCCATGGACGGCATCGACGACACGGTGGGCCGGCTGATCATGATCCAGGCCGTCGCCTTCGGGCTCGCGCTTCTCGCGCTCGTGGTGTCGGGCCGGGGGATGCTGCGGCGCGGTCTGAAGCCGCTGAGCGACATGGCGCACACCGCCCGCGGCATCACCTCGCACGACCTGACCGACTCGGCACGGCTGCCGGTACGCCACGACGGGCGCAGCGGCGGCCCCGAGGTCGAGGAGCTGCGCACCGCGTTCAACACCATGCTGGAGCACATCGACGACTCGCTCGCCGTCCGCACGGAGGCCGAACAGCGGCTGCGCCGCTTCGTCGCCGACGCCTCGCACGAGCTGCGTACGCCCCTGATGTCGGTCCGCGGCTACGCCGACCTGTTCCAGTACGCGGCGGCCAACGCCCCTGAGGAGCGGGACAAGCACCTGGCCCGGCTGCGTGCCGAGGCCGCGCGGATGGGCGTACTGCTGGACGACCTCCTGCTGCTCGCCCGCCTGGACGCCGCCGATGTGGAGGCGCCGCTGCGGCTGGAGGAAGTGGACCTGGTGGAGCTGGTGCACCAGGCGGCCGACGCCTTCCGCGCGGGCCAGACGGACCACCCGCTGACCGTCACGGCCGGTCCCGGGCCGGTGAGGCTGCGGCTCGACCCCCTGCGCATCCGGCAGGTGCTGGACAACCTGCTCTCCAACGCCGCCGTGCACACCCCGGCCGGTACGAAGGTGTCGGCCGAGGTGGCCGTCGAGTCCGGCATGGCGGTGGTGAGGGTCGCCGACGCGGGCCCCGGCATCCCGGCCGCCGACCAGCAGCGCGTCTTCGACCGCTTCTACCGCGTCGACAAGGCCCGCAGCCGCGACCGGGGAGGCAGCGGCCTCGGCCTCGCGGTCGCGCGCTCACTGGCCCGCGCCCACGGCGGCACCCTCGAACTGACCAGCCGCCCGGGCGCGACGACCTTCACGATCAGGCTTCCGCTCGGCCGGACGGCCTGAGCCTGAGCGCTCCGCTGGAAGTGCGGTTCGAAGCTGCGGGTCCGTCGTGGCCGGTCGCTCCCCCACTCTCGGCTGCGCTCGAGCGGGGGGACTCCCATCGCGGCGGAGCCGCATAGTGTCACGCCCCGCGCCCCTTAAGGGGCGCGGTACCGCACCGGACGTCGGAAAGTCCGTTCGGCTCCTGGTGCGACGACTGCTGTGACGACCCCGATCACCGTGCGCCCGGCAGCATGGTGACGAAATCGTTGACAATTTTGTTCGCCTACGTTTACGGTCGACAGGCACTCACTCAGGGAGAGCACGATGGCGGACGAAGCCAGGCCGAGCGGCGGAGAGCAGGCCAAGCAGCACGCGCTGACGCAGCTGCGGCATGCGATTCTGCGCGGCGAGATGGCACCGGCCCAGCGGCTGGTGGAGAACGAACTCGCCGAGCAGTTCGGTGTGACACGGGCCAGTGTGCGCGCGGCACTGATCGATCTGGCGGCCGAGGGACTGGTCGAGCGGATCCCCAACCGCGGCTCACGGGTCCGGCTGGTGACGGTCGAGGAAGCGGTCGCCATCACCGAGTGCCGCATGGTGCTCGAAGGACTGTGCGCGGCCAAGGCGGCCGTCCAGGCCACCGACGACCAGCTGACCGAACTGGCCGACCTCGGCACGGCGATGAGCAAGGCCGTCGCCGACGGCGAACCGATGACCTACTCCGGGCTCAACCAGGAACTGCACGCCAAGATCCAGCAGTTCTCCGGCCAGCAGGTGGCCGTGGAACTGCTGGACCGGCTCAACGCGCAACTGGTGCGCCACCGCTTCCAGCTCGCACTGCGCCCTGGGCGCCCCCAGCAGTCCGTGAACGAACACCTGGCCATGATCGAGGCGATCAGGGCCCGCGACCCTCACGCGGCCGACGCGGCCGCGCGCGCCCACCTCACGAGCGTGATCGACGCGTTGCGCGAATAGACCCGTTGCGCGAACAGACGCTGCGCGAATGAACGCTGCGCGAATGAGGCCGCGGGAGTGGGCCGACTGACCTGTCCAGCAAGGAGATTGCAGCCATGACGCACGACGAAAAGGCGCCCGCACCCCCACGCTCGACCCTCGTCATCACCGCGCACGCCGGGGACTTCGTATGGCGGGCCGGCGGAGCCATCGCCCTGGCCGCCTCCCGCGGCGAGCGGGTGACCATCGCGTGCCTGACCTACGGCGAGCGGGGCGAGTCCGCCAAGGCGTGGCGCCAGGGCAAAACGCTGGAGGAGATCAAGGGGATACGCCGCGAGGAGGCCGAGAAGGCCGCGGCCACCCTCGGTGCGGAGGTCGTCTTCTTCGACGCCGGCGACTATCCCCTCCTCGCCACCCCCGAGCTGACCGACCAACTCGTGGGCGCCTACCGGAAGATCCAGCCCGACGTCGTGCTCACCCACCCCCTCGACGACCCGTACAACGGCGACCACCCGGCCGCCGCCCGGATGGCCCTGGACGCCCGCGTCCTCGCCCAGGCCATCGGCTACCCGGCCGAGGGCGAGGTCATCGGAGCCCCGCCGGTGTTCTTCTTCGAGCCGCACCAGCCCGAGATGTGCGGCTTCAAGCCGGAGGTTCTCCTGGACATCACCGAGGTGTGGGAGACCAAGCGCCGGGCCATGGAGTGCCTGGCCGCCCAGCAGCACCTGTGGGACTACTACACCGACCTCGCCGTCCGCCGCGGCGTTCAGCTCAAGCGCAACGCAGGCCCCAACCTCGGCCTGCCGCACACCACTTACGCCGAGGCCTACATGCGCCCGTACCCGCAGATCACCGGGGAGCTGGCATGAGCGGCGTGATCGTCACCAACCCTCCCAAGGCCTCCGAGAAGGACGTGGACGCCCTCTCCGCGTACGGCGTGGCCACCGTCCACGAAGCGCTCGGCCGCACCGGGCTCCTCGGCCCGCACCTGCGCCCCGTCCAGCAGGACGTACGCATCGCCGGAACCGCGGTCACCGTGCTCAGCTGGCCCGGCGACAACCTCATGATCCATGCGGCGGTCGAGCAGTGCGGCGAGGGCGACCTGCTCGTCGTCACCACCACCTCGCCCTCCACGGACGGCATGTTCGGCGAACTGTTCGCCACCGCGCTCCAGAAGCGCGGAGTGCGCGGCCTGGTGATCAACGCGGGCATCCGCGACACCGCCGAACTGCGCGAGATGCGCTTCCCCGCCTGGTCTGCCGCCGTGTCCGCCCAGGGCACCGTGAAGGCGACCGGCGGCTCGGTCAATGTGCCGGTCGCCATCGGCGGGCAGATCATCCGGCCCGGCGACGTGATCCTCGCCGACGACGACGGCGTGATGTGTGTGCCCCGCGAACGAGCCGCCGAAGCCGTCGAGGCGTCCGCCGCCCGTACCGCCAAGGAGGAGGCCTCCCGCGCCGCCTTCGCCGGGGGCCAACTCGGCCTGGACCGCTACGGGTTGCGGGAGACCCTCGTACGCCTGGGGGTGGAGTACCGGTCATACGCCGACTACGCCCGCGACGAGGCCGGATCGTGACCGGCGGGCCCGAGCCCGAGGAGGTGCGCTGCATGCTGATGCGCGGCGGTACCTCCAAGGGCGCCTACTTCCTGGCCGGCGACCTGCCCGCCCAACCCGCCTTACGCGACGACCTGTTGCTGCGCGTCATGGGCAGTCCCGATCCGCGCCAGATCGACGGGCTCGGCGGGGCGCACACCCTGACCAGCAAGGTGGCCGTGGTGTCGGCCTCTGCCGCTCCGGAGGTGGACGTCGACTACCTGTTCCTCCAAGTCGGCGTCGGGACGAGCGAGGTGTCTGACCGTCAGAACTGCGGCAACCTGCTCGCGGGCGTCGGCCCCTTCGCCGTCGAGCGCGGGCTCGTCGCCCCGGCGGACGGCGAGACCTCCGTGCGGATCCGCATGCTCAACACCGGGGAACTCGCCACCGCGACCTTCCCCACTCCGGGCGGACGCGTCGGCTACACCGGCTCCGCCGAGATCTCCGGCGTGCCGGGGACCGCTGCGCCCGTGGCCATCGAGTTCCTGCCGGGCGGCAGCCCGTTGCTGCCCACGGGCAAGATCCGCGACACCCTCGCCGGCACTCCGGTGACCTGCGTGGACAACGGGATGCCGACCGTACTGATCGCCGCCTCCTCCCTGAAGGTCACCGGCTACGAGGACCCCGAGGACCTGGAGAAGGACGCGGCCCTCGCCGACAGGCTCCGTGAAATCCGCCTGGAGGCAGGCCCGTTGATGGGCCTGGGAGAGGTCGAGGGTGCCACCGTGCCCAAGCTCAGCCTGCTGGCTCCGCCCGTGCACGGCGGCGCGGTGATGACCCGCACCTTCATCCCGGTCCGCTGCCACACCTCCATCGGCGTCCTGGCCGCCGCGAGCGTCGCCGCCGGGCTGCGGATCGAGGGCGGCATCGGCCAGGACGTGGCCGAACTCCCGGCAGCGGGGGAGTGGTTGCGCATCGAGCACCCCACCGGGTTCCTGGATATCGAGGCGGGCGTCGACGCGGGAGGCGGCGCTCCGGTGGCTCGCCGCACGGCCGTTGTCCGTACCGCGCGCAAGATCTTCGACGGGACGGTCCATCCCCGGCCCGCCGAGACCGCCGCGCCCCGTTCCTGAACAACTCCCTTTCGCCGCACCAGCGTCACCGGCACACCTTCCCCGTACCCTCGTCCCTACGGAGCTCCCGATGACACCTCCCCTCGGAGACATCGCCCACCTCGGGCACGTCGAACTGCTCACACCGGACTTGGACCGCAGCCTCGCGTTCTTCACCGACTACCTCGGCCTGACGGTCAACGGCGAACGCGGCGACTCCGTATACCTGCGCACCTGGGACGACTACGAGCACCACAGCCTGGTCCTCACCGCGCACGAGACCTCCGGCATCCGCCGCACCGCGCTGCGCGCCTCCAGCGAGGAGGCCCTGCAGCGCAGGGTCAAGGAGCTGGCGTCCGCGGGCCACGAGGGCCGCTGGACCGAGGACGAGCCGGGCCTCGGCCCGCTCTACGTCACCACCGACCCGGACGGCCACGAGGTCGCCCTGTACTGGGAGTCCGAGTGGTACCAGGCCCCTCAGGCGCTCAAGCCGGGCCTGAAGAACCAGCCCCAGGCCAAGCCGGGCCACGGCGTGGCCGTACGCCGCCTCGACCACGTCAATTACCTCGCCGCCGATGTTGCCGCGGCCGCCGACTTCCACCAGTACGTCCTCGGCGCCCGCCCGACCGAGCAGATCCGGCTCGACAGCGGCAGGATCGCCGCGAAGTGGCTGACGTTCACCAACAAGTCGTACGACGTCGTCTACACCGAGGACTGGACCGGCTCCCGCGGCCGGCTGCACCACATCGCGTTCGCCACCGACACCCGCGAGGACATCCTGCGCGCCGCCGATCTCGCCCTGGACACGGGCGTGTTCATCGAGACGGGCCCGCACAAGCACGCCATCCAGCAGACGTTCTTCCTGTACGTCTACGAGCCGGGCGGCAACCGCGTCGAACTGTGCAACCCGCTCACCCGACTGGTTCTCGCCCCGGACTGGCCCCTGATCACCTGGACCGAGGAGGAGCGGAAGAAGGGCCAGGCCTGGGGCCTGAAGACCATCGAGTCCTTCCATACGCACGGCACGCCGCCGGTCGACCGACGACGCGATCCGTAGTTCAACTCGCTGCCCGTGCCTACGCGTTGACGGCCCGCCGCACATGGTCCGCGATCAGCGCGTAGACCGGCCGGGCGGCCTCGGTGTCCTTGAGGTCGTAGCCGTGGTCGGCCTTGCGGACGACATGGTGCTCGGCCAGCGCCCCGGCCTTGTCCAGTCGCCCGGCGTACCGCTCGTCCTCGGCTCGGAGGAGGTCGTACTCCGCGGCGATGACGAGCGCCGGGGCGATACCCGTGAGGTCCGCGGTGTCGGCCGGGTTGGCCGGAGATACCAGGCGGTCGGTGCGCTGGGCCGGGTCCGGAACGTACGCGCTGTCGAAGATCGCGGCCATCCACGGGCGCAACACCGGCTTGGGGATGTGGGCCTTCTTGTACTTGGCGCTCGTCGCGAGGTCGAGCGGCGGATAGTGGAGGACCTGGAGCGCGATCGCGGGTCCGCCGGTCCCGAGAGCCTGACGTGCCACCGCCGCCGCGAGACCGCCGCCGGCGCTCTGCCCGCCCACGGTGAGACGGCTGCCGTCCCAGCCGTGCTCGGCGCCGTGCTCGGCCACCCAGCGGACGACCTCGTACGCCTGCTTCGGCGGGGCGGGGAACGGGTACTGCGGGGCGACGACGTAGTCCACGTTGATCACGACCACACCCGCCTCCGCGGCGAGGTATCGGCACAGTGCGTCGTCCATCTCCGCGCCCCGTAGCACGTATCCGCCGCCGTGGAAGTTGACGTGGACCGGCGGGAGTACCCCATCCTCGGATTTGGGCATGTACACCTCTACCGGGGCCGGAGCCATGGACGTCGGTACCGTCAACTCGCGGACGTCGCGCGGAAACTCGGGAAGCCGCTCACGCCACGAGGCCGCCGAGCCCCGCCCACTGGCTCGTCGGCTCGCGAGCCCGAGCATGCGCTGCATGATCTTCGCGGCGAGGGAGGCCACTGCCGGCCTGGCCAAGAGGGACATACGGCTCCGTTCGGGGTGGTTTCTTGTCGAGGTCAATCATCAGGATTCCTGGCGATTGATGATGGGGGTGATGGTAGCCGTGCTTCCCTCGGAGCGACCCCGCCGGGGACCGGTCCCGTATCCCCGCGGGCACACTGGCGCCGGGGTGCGCGGCGGAGGGGGACGCGCACCCCATCCACCGACCGACTTCCCGACACCGAGAAGACAGATGGAGGCCACCATGGATCAGCTCGCGAGTCTGGCTCGCGGTGTCGCCAAGGCCAGTCCAGGCACCTTGCATGCGCGCTCACTGACCGGCGGTATCAGGGTCCCGCCACGGCCGGGCC
This sequence comes from Streptomyces vastus, assembly GCF_039532825.1. Lineage (NCBI taxonomy): Bacteria > Bacillati > Actinomycetota > Actinomycetes > Kitasatosporales > Streptomycetaceae > Streptomyces > Streptomyces vastus. The sequence goes on along the minus strand of NZ_BAAASJ010000002.1, from coordinate 25,626 downwards.
TGACGATCCGCTTCGGCCGCGGTGAGGAGCCGGAGGTGGACCTGGCGGTGGGCGAGGACGACCTGCGGGTCAGCCGCCGGCACGGCGAACTGACGTACCGCGCAAGCCAATGGTGGCTGCGCAACACCGGGCAGCAACTCGTCCGCCTGCCGCATGGCCGCCTGATGCACGAAAGCACCGAGGCCATCCCGCTCGCGCCCGGCTACACCCCGCTGTTCGTGAGGGGCTCGGGCTACCGGGAGCACCTGGTCGAGCTGTATGTGACGGGCCACGACGCCCCCGGCCTCGTACCGCGCCGCCAGGCGAGCACCCTGAAGCCGCGCATCTGGCCGCTGTCCGAGGACGAACGACTGCTGCTGGTCGTGATCGGCCAGCACTACCTCCTGTACGAGGACGGCCCGCGCCCCCTGTCCTACCGGCGGGCCGCCCGCCTGCTGGAGTGTCTGCGCCCGGACGACAAGTGGACCGAGCGCCGTATCGAGCACAAGATCACGGAGGTCCGCAAGCGCCTCCACGGCGGCGACTTCCCCTACCCGCTGATACACGACAAGGAGTCCGGAGCGCCCACGGACAACAACCTCCTGCACAACCTCCTCAGGGGCCTGGTCGAATCCACCACCCTCGTCCCGCCGGACCTGGAGATGATCGACTAGAGCTTACTGAGTGGCACTTGCTGGGCTCGAGCCCAGCCGTGCATTGCAGATGCGAGGCAACACGGCTTAATCTGTCGCACATGCAGTCCTACACCATCGGGCAGGCAGCCCGGCTGCTCGGTGTCAGTGCCGACACCGCGCGCCGCTGGGCGGACGCCGGCCGCGTCGCGACGCACCGCGACGAAGGCGGCCGTCGCCTCATCGACGGCCGTGATCTGGCCGCCTTCTCCGTCGAGATCGCGCAGAGCGGCAGCGGTGAGGAGGAGCACCCGTACACCTCGGCGCGCAACGCGTTCCCCGGCATCGTCACCGCCGTCAAGCTGGGCGACGTCGCGGCCCAGGTCGAGATACAGGCGGGCCCGCACCGCCTGGTCTCCCTGCTGACCCGGGAGGCCGTCGAGGAGCTGGGCCTGGAGGTCGGTATGCAGGCCACCGCCCGCGTGAAGTCGACCAATGTGCACATCGACCGTGCCTGAACACCCGCCGGCCACGGTCCCCGGCACCTCCCCTCGCAAGGAGGCCCACGGCATGTCCCTCCTCCGTACCCGCCGCCGCGCCGCCGCCGTACTCATCGCCGCCGCCCTGCTCGGCGCACTCGCCGCCTGCGGCGATGACGGCACCGAGCAGACCGGCGGGAGTTCGGACACGGCGAACCTCACCGTCCTGGCCGCCGCCTCCCTGACCGATGTCTTCAGGACCGCGGGCGCGGCGTACGAGAAGGAGCGTCCGGGTACGAAGCTGACCTTCTCCTTCGCCGGATCCCAGGAACTGGCCGCGCAGGTGAAGCAGGGTGCCCCCGCCGACGTACTCGTCACCGCGGACACGAAGACGATGGAGGGGCTGCGGGCCGACACCGGCACCGCAACCGTCATCGCCAAGAACCGACTGGTCATCGCCGTCGGCGCGGGAAACCCGAAGCAGATCGAGGGCCTTGAGGGCCTTGCCGACAGCAAGACGAAGGTCGTACTCGCGGCGCCCGAGGTGCCGGTCGGCCGCTACAGCAGGCAGGTCCTGGCCGACCGGAACATCACGGTGAAACCGGTCTCCGAGGAGCCCAACGTCCGGGCGGTGCTCAGCAAGGTCGAACTCGGCGAGGCGGACGCGGGCATCGTCTACAAGACCGACGCGGCCACGGCGACCGACAAGACCGACGCGATCACGATCCCCGACGACCAGAACGCCATCGCCTCCTACCCCGCCGCCACTCTCAAGGAGTCGCAGCACTCCACGGCGGCCACGGCCTTCGTGAAGTGGCTGTCCTCGCCGCAGGCCCAGCAGATCCTCCGCACCGCGGGCTTTGAGAAGCCCTGACCGTGTGAGGGCCGTGATCAGTGATGAGCCGTCGTCAGTCATGAAAGTCCTACGCTCCGACGACCCGGGCCCGGGAATCAGGCGCACCCGCTCCTCCCGTACGCCCCTCACCCTCGCCCTCCCCGCCCTGCTCGCCATCGCCTTCCTGCTCCTCCCGCTGGCAGGCGTCCTCGCCCGCACCGACTGGGGCGAGCTGAGCGAGCACCTGACCAGCCCGGGCACCAGCGAGGCGCTGAAGCTCTCCCTGGTCGTCTCCTTCTGGTCGCTGGGCCTGTCGCTCGTGCTCGGCGTCCCGCTGGCCTGGCTGCTGGCGCGCGTACCGTTCCCCGGCAAGACCCTCGTCCGCTCGCTCGTCCTGCTGCCGATGGTGCTGCCGCCCACCGTCGGCGGCGTCGCGCTGCTGCTCGCCTTTGGGCGGCGCGGGCTGCTCGGGCCCTGGCTGGAGGACGTCTTCGGCGTCACGCTGCCGTTCCACACCTCGGGCGCGGTCGTCGCCGCCACGTTCGTCTCGATGCCTTTTCTGGTGATCAGCCTCGAAGGGGCGATCGCCGGACTCCGGCAGGGTTACGAGGAGACCGCAGCCTCCCTCGGGGCCTCGCCGCTCCGGGTGTTCCGCACGGTGACGCTGCCCATGGTGGCCCCCGGTCTTGTCGCCGGAGCCGCGCTGACCTGGGCCCGTGCCCTCGGCGAGTTCGGCGCCACCATCACCTTCGCGGGGAACCTTCCGGGCACGACGCAGACCCTGCCCCTCCAGGTGTACCTGCTGCTCCAGGAGAACCCGCAGGCCGCGACCTCCGTCTCGCTGCTGCTGCTCGCCATCGCCATGGCGGTCCTCGTCGCGCTGCGCGGCCGCTTCACGGGTACGCCGGGCAGCGCTCGCCCGTACCTGCCCAAGCCACCCGTGGACGAGGGGAGTTCACCCGCGAACACCCCCGAACCCCCAGCTGCGTACGAGGTTGCCCCGGACAAGGAACGCTGGTCCCTGCACGCCGAGGTCACCGGCTTCGACCAGCTCGTCCTGGAAGCGGACCCCGGCACCACCATCGCCGTCGTGGGCCCCAACGGCGCGGGCAAGACCACCCTGTTGCGGGCCCTGCTCGGCCTGACCCCGCGCGCCCACGCCGCGCTGCACCTCGGCGACACCGACGTCACCCAGCTTCCCCCGCACCGCAGGTCAGTCGCCTGGGTCCCGCAGGACGGCGCGCTCTTCCCGCACCTCACCGCACTCGCCAACACGGCGTACGGCCCGCGTGCCCACGGCGTACCGCGCGCCGAGGCCCGCCGCGCCGCGCAGGACTGGCTCGACCGGCTCGCAGTGGGCCATCTCGCGCACCGTAAACCCGCCCAGCTCTCCGGCGGCCAGGCCGGGCGCGTCGCCCTGGCAAGGGCATTGGCCGTACGCCCCCGGCTCCTGCTCCTCGACGAACCGCTCGCCGCCCTCGACCAGACCACCCGCGCCCAGGTACGGCACACCCTGCGCCGTCACCTCGAAGGCTTCGGCGGAGTCTGCCTGATCGTCACCCACGACCCGGTCGAGGCGGTGTCGCTCGCGGACCGCGTGCTCGTACTCGACGAGGGCCGCGCCGTCCAGGACGCCCCACCCGCCGAAGTCACCCGGCATCCACGCTCGCCGTGGGTGGCCCGCATGCTCGGCCGCAACGCCTGGCCCGGCACGGCCACTGCCGACGGGCTCGAACTCGCCGACGGCGGAGGGCGGTTGGTGATCGCGGACCCGCTTCCCGCGGGCACGGAAGCCCTCGCGATCATCGCCCCCGAAGCGGTCGCCGTCCACCGGGAGCGGCCCAGCGGCAGCCCCCGCAACGTCTGGCCCGGCACCGTCCGAGAGATCACTGCCTCTGGCAGCAGGCTGCGCGTCCTGATCACCTCGGACCGGGCCCCCGACCTCGTCGCCGAGATCACCCCGCAGGCTGCCGCCGAGTTGGAGCTGGCCGACGGCACCTCCGTGTGGACGAGCGTGAAGGCGACGGAGGCGACGCTCGTGGCCCTGTGACATCGGCCCAGGGATCAGTGATCGGTACACGTGCTCGAGCGAAGCCGAGAGCTTGGAGAAGGGCAGGGGCGGCGGGGCGAGGAAACCTTGGCCAACCCCACCGCGCACACCTTCAACTCCGGCTGGAACGACACCGGATCGACCGCGTCACTGGTCACCGCGTTGATGCTCAGGCAGTCCCCGAAGAGATCGTTCCAGTGGAATGGCGCGAAGCAGCACCCCGGCCGGACCCGGTCCGTGACCACGGCCGGCAGCACGGCCCGCCCACGCCGTGAGGCGACTTCGACCGCGTCACCGTCGACGATGCCCAACTCCCGGGCGTCCTGCGGATGCAGTTCCACGAACGGGCCGGGGTTGAGCTTGTTGAGCCTGGCGACCTTCCCCGTCTTGGTCAGCGTGTGCCACTGGTGCTGAAGCCGCCCGGTGTTCAGTACGAAGGGGAAGTCGTCGTCGGGCATCTCGGCGGCCGGGATGTGGGGCCGCGCGTAGAACACCGCCCGCCCGCTCGCCCTGGGGAAGGAAAGCTCCCCGTCCCTGTCCACGTACCGGATCGGATTCCGGTCCGGCCCCTCCTCCCGCGCGGCCGGCCACTGCACGGACCCGGCCCGCAGCCGCTCGTACGTCACGCCGCGCAGATCCCACCCGGTCTTGGGATTCCAGGCCCGCTTGATCTCCTCGAAGACGTCCTCCGCGCTCTCGTACGAGAACCCCTTCTCGTACCCCATCGCGCAGGCCACCCGCGCGATGATCTGCCAGTCCGCGAGCGCCTCGCCGGGCGGATCCGTGGCGGGCGAGGCGAGGGTGAGATTGCGTTCGCTGTTGATGAGGACGCCCTCGGTCTCCGTCCACATGGCGCCGGGCAGTACGACATCGGCGTACGTGTTGGTCTCGGTCTCCGCGAAGACGTCCTGCGTGACGACGAAGTCGGCGGCCTCAAGCCCTTCGATGACGGTCCCGCGATTGGCGACCGAGGCGACGGGGTTGGTGCAGATGATCCAGCAGGCCTTGATCGCGCCGTCCGCCATCTTCTGGAACATCTCGACGGCGCCCTGCCCGACGCCGTCCTTCCGGAGCGTGTCCGGGGGCAGCTCCCACAGTTCCTCGACGAACGCACGCTCCTCGTCGACGAGAACGGACCGCTGCCCCGGCAGACCCGGCCCCATGTAACCCATCTCGCGGCCGCCCATGGCGTTCGGCTGCCCGGTGAGCGAGAAAGGACCAGACCCCGAACGGCAGATCGCACCGGTCGCGAGATGCAGGTTGACCAGGGCATTCGTGTTCCAGGTGCCATGCGTGGACTGGTTGAGGCCCATGGTCCACAGGCTCATCCACTCGCCCGCCCGGCCGATCAGCGATGCGGCCTCGCGGATACCGGCCTCCGGGATGCCGGTGATCTCGGCGACTGTGGCAGGCGGATACTCGGCGAGGAAACCGGGCATCGCCTCCCAGCCCTCGGTGTGCGCGGCGATGAAGTCGGGGTCGGTGTGGCCGTTCTCGTGCAGCAGATGCAGCAGCCCGTTCAGCAGCGCAAGATCAGTACCCGGCTTGATCTGCAGGTACAGGTCGGCCTTCTCGGCGGTGGCGGTGCGCCGCGGATCGACGACGATGAGCTTCGCGCCCGCCTTGACCCGGTCCATCATCCGCAGGAACAGAATCGGATGGCAGTCGGCGGTGTTCGAGCCGATGACGAAGAAGACGTCGGCCTTCTCGAAGTCCCGGTACGAGCCGGGCGGACCGTCGGCGCCCAGGGACAGCTTGTAGCCGGTGCCCGCACTCGCCATGCACAGCCGGGAGTTCGACTCGATCTGGTTCGTCCCTACGAAACCCTTGGCCAGCTTGTTCGCCAGATACTGGGCCTCCAGGCTCATCTGCCCGGAGACGTAGAGGCGAAGGCGTCCGGACCGTGCTCGTCGATGATGGCGCGCAGCCGCCGGGCGGTCTCGGCGATCGCCGCGTCCACGGGCGCGGGCACCGGCTCCGCGCCGCGGTCGTCCCGTACGAGGGCGGTGCCGAGCCGCCCGGGCGCGGCGAGCATGGCGGCCGTGGTCGCGCCCTTGGCGCACAGCCGTCCGAAGTTCGCGGGGTGCGCCTTGTCGCCGGACGCCTTCAGGACCGTACGCCGCCCGTCGGGGCCCATCCCGATGTCGAGGACCATTCCGCAGCCGACACCGCAGTACGAGCACACGCTCCGCACCTGTGTGCTGCTGCTCTGAGGGCCGTGTGCGGCCACGTGCGGCCCCTTCTGGTCGGTGGTCGGCGGTTGTCCCGTGTTTGATACGGAGTTCGGCGCTTGTTGATACGGAGTCCGGCGTTCGAGCGTTTAATGACTGATCGCCGTCCGGTGCTGCCGAGGGCGTGATGTGCAGCACGACCGCGTCGCGGACCGTGTCGCTGTTGGGCCGAACGGGTGAGCATGCGCAAGAATTGCCCGGTGCAGGAAATCAGTGCGAGTCAGGTCGGGGGGAGCCGGTGAACGGCCACGACGTCACCGATGAACAGTGGGAAGGGCTCGCCCAGGTAGTCCCGCTGCGCGGCCGCGACGCCTGGCCGTCGGCGGTCGACCATCGGTCGATACCCGAGGCGGACACCGAACCGCGCCGCCGTTTCGTCGTGCTCCGGGTCAATGCCTTCGGTGACGCACGCGAGGTCGCCGAGACGCTGATGGCCGGTGTCCCGGTCCTCCTCGACCTCAGCGGCGCCGAACCGGACGTCGCCAAGCGCGTACTGGACTTCAGTACGGGCGTGGTCTTCGGGCTGGCGAGCGGCATGCACCGGGTCGAGCGGAACGTGTTCCTGCTCACGCCACCGGGCACAGAAGTGGGCGGGCTGATGGAGGGGGCGGGAGTCCCTGGCGCCTGACGATCACTTGCTTGACCTGCTGATCCCTCGATCGTAGGAAGGTCTGCCGGGCGGAACGGTTCGGCAGGCCGGCGGAAGCTTACGGTCCGGATATGACCGTGCCCATGCGCTTCCAGAGCGCCGCCGCCGTGGATGCCGTGCCCGCCGAAGACGCTGCGTCCGGCGGGGCGGCCTGCCAGGACGGGCGGCCGAGGGTCACCGCACTGCGGCTGTCGGCGTTCGCTGCGCACCGGCGCGCGGAGTTCCCGCTCGGCCCGCTGACGCTCTTCGCGGGGCCCAGCGGCAGTGGCAAGAGCAGCGCGCTGCGGGCCTACGAGGCACTGGCACGGCTGGGTGGCGGGGCATCGCTGAGCGAAGTGTTCCCGGATCCCGGCGCCTGCGTTCCCGAGCGGGCCCGGCCCGATGCCGGGCGGCGGCGCGGTTTCCGCATCGGTTGCTCGGTGGACGGTCCCGCGGGAGTCGTACGGCTCGACCTCGCTGTGCAGGCCGAGCCCGAACTCCGCATTGTGGGCGAGCGGTTGACGACCGGCGGGGTGACGCTGCTGGAGACGGCCCTGCGCGATCCGAGCCGCCCCACGGTGCAGGCGGCCTGGCACACGGCGGGCTCGTCCCCCGTGACCCGGGCCCCGCTCCCCGACGACCGGCTGGGCACCGCGCTGCTGCCCCTGCGGGTGGCCGGCAGGACGGACGGCCAGCGCCAAGTCCTCGCCGCCGCCGAGCAGATGGTGGTCGCCCTGCGCTCCGTCTTCGCCTGCGACCCGGTACCCCGGCACATGCGCGCGCCCGTGCCGCTCGGCGCGGGACGGCTGCTGCCCGGCTGCGACAACCTGGCAGAGGTGCTGTGGCGTACGCGGTCGGAGTGCGGACGGCGGCACGGGGTGCTGGTCGCGGCCGTACGGGACGGGTGTGCGGGTCGGGTCGTGGACGTACTGGCCGAGCAGGTTTCCTCCGGCTTCGGACAGGGATCGGTACCGACGGCTCGGGCGGTCCAGCCCCTCCGAGCGGCACCGGCAGTCCGGGCAGTGCTGGACCGGGGCGACGGGCTGCGGACGCCGCTAGGACTGCTGGGAGACGGGGAGTTGAGGTACTTGGCCCTCGCCCTGGTGCTGCTCACCGGGCCGGGTGTGCTGGAGGTCGACACGGCGGGGGAGGTGCCCGAGGCGCTCCAGACGCTCACGGTTCTGGCCGACGGGTTCGACCGCGATCTGGACGTACGGCAGCGGGACCAGCTCGTACGGCTCGCGGCACGGATGTGCGAGCGTGGGCACATCCGGCTCGTGGGGACCGTGAGCGACCCGTCCTGGGCCTCGGGAGTGGACGGGGTCATGGTGGTACACCTTGAGCCGTGACAGAACCTGATGTGGCCCAGCTCCAGCGCAGACTGGCCGAGTTCGCGGCGGCGCGGAACTGGCAGCAGTACCACACCCCCAAGAACCTGGTCGCCGCGCTCAGCGTCGAGGCCTCCGAACTCGTCGAGATCTTCCAGTGGTTGACGCCGGAGGAGTCGGCCCGGGTGATGTCCGACCCGAAGAAGGCGTCCCGCGTGACGGACGAAGTCGCGGACGTCCTGGCGTACTTGCTCCAGCTGTGCGAGGTCCTGGACATCGATCCCCTCGCGGCGCTGTCCGCGAAGATCGACCGGAATGAGGAGAGGTTTCCGGTGGACGGGACGTGACGCTCTTCGTCACTCTACGGAGTCATCAAGTTGTCCACACTCGATTCATTGTCCACAGATTTCCGGCTTCCTCTGGCTTTTCGTCCCGAGTCGAGTCACTCTGGGTAGTGGCAGGCGGAGTTCGGGCAGGCGTGTGAAGAGCGCGTCGGGACAGACGAGGACAGTGCATGGACGCGATGCGGCTCATCGGTGCGAGCAGATGTGCCCTGATGGGAAGTGAGGACGCGCGGGGCATCATGGCGGAGGCCTGCCAGGCACAGGCCCTCGCCCAGGCGATAGGCAGTCGCCTCGCGATGTCCGGCCCTCCCGAATTACGAGGCGAGGCAGTGGGGTTGACCGAGCTGGCGGGCAGAGGCTGCAGCGTCCTGGACGTGCCCCTGTCGAGAGCCGGCACCCTGCGCGCCGCACAACTCACGGAACTGGGCGACGCCCGCCAAGCCCTCGTCGACCTCGGCGGCCTCCTGGGGGAGGTGGGCATCGCCCTCGTGAGCATCGCGTCGGCAGCGGATGAGGCGATGTACTGGCAGTGCATGGAAGCGATCGACGCCGCGGACGAGTCCCGCGACAGGGTTCTTGAGATGCTGCGGCGGCTGGCGGTCCGGGACGAGGCCGAGCAGGAGCGGGGGTCTGCGGCGTAGGGTTCTGCCGCCGCAGGCGCCACCGGGTGAGCCGGCCGTCAGGGCGCGCAGTCAGGCGGTTTCGGAGCCGTCCGACAGGGCCGCGTCCGGGCGCGTGGCCGACTGTTGGAGGTCGGCGTCGAGTTGGGACAGGTCCGCGTTGAGGGCGGCCATCAGCTCCTCCATCTGTTGCAGCAAACCTTTGGGCTGCGACGACGGAACAGCTTCCTGGGACATGAACGGCCTCCTCGGCAACGCGCCGGTCGGTCCGGCTCCGCCCGAGTCCAACGAAAACCGCCGAGGCCAGTCACTGCCACGAGCCCATCTGCCGCGGGGAGTTGACCGATTTCACCCGGCCGAGGACGAGGCGGTAATCGGCGGGACCCTGACGTTGACCGATGTTCGACCGTGCAGTATGGAGGCATGGATCTTCGAATCTTCACCGAGCCCCAGCAAGGGGCCGGCTACGACACCCTGCTCGCCGTGGCCAAGGCCACCGAAGACCTCGGCTTCGACGCCTTTTTCCGCTCCGACCACTACCTGCACATGGGCTCCGTGGACGGCCTCCCCGGCCCCACCGACGCCTGGATCACCCTCGCCGGACTCGCCCGCGAAACCAAGCGCATCCGGCTCGGCACCCTGATGACGGCCGGTACCTTCCGGCTGCCCGGCGTCCTGGCGATCCAGGTCGCAGGGGTCGACCAGATGTCCGGCGGCCGAGTCGAACTGGGCCTGGGCGCGGGCTGGTTCGAGGAGGAACACAAGGCGTACGGCATACCGTTCCCGAAGGAGAAGCTCGCCCGGCTGGAAGAGCAGCTGGCGATCGTCACGGGCCTGTGGGCGACGGAGGTCGGCCAGACCTTCAGCCACCACGGCACGTACTACGACCTGACCGATTCGCCCGCGCTGCCCAAGCCCGCGCAGGCCAAGATCCCGGTACTCATCGGCGGTCACGGCGCGAGCCGTACGCCGCGCCTGGCGGCCCAGTACGCCGACGAGTTCAACATGCCGTTCGGTTCGATCGAGGACAGCGAGCGCCAGTTCGGCCGCGTACGGGCGGCGGCGGAGGAGGCAGGGCGTAAGGGCGACGACCTGGTCTACTCCAACGCGCTCGTCGTCTGCGCCGGCAAGGACGACGCGGAGGTCGCCCGCCGCGCCGCCGCGATCGGCCGCGAGGTGGACGAGCTGAAGACCAACGGCCTGGCCGGCTCCCCGGCCGAGATCGTCGACAAGATCGGCCGCTACGCGGAGATCGGCGCCCAGCGCCTCTACCTCCAGATCCTCGACCTCGACGACCTGGATCACCTGGAACTGCTCTCGTCGCAGGTGCAGTCGCAGCTGTCGTAACCCGAGTCTGGTTACCGACCCCGGCAGCCGTGATCGTTGACAGGTGGTCCCGGGGCCGTGGTAACTCCGCCCGGTGCGCTCCGTGTCGCCCCCGAGGGGCGACACGGAGCGCACCGGGTCGGGTTCGTGTGTCACAGAACGGCGGTCAGCAGCGAAACCGCCGACTCCTGACGCCCGATGGTCGCTTGGTCGAACGGCCCGGCCCAGCTCAGTCCGTACTGATGCGAGCTGTTCCGGTCGTTGGCGTAGGCGGAGGAGGCCTGAGTACGCAGGTAAGTCCGGTAGGGATGTCCGGTGAGGACGCGGTCGAGTTCGCCGAGATTGCGGGCGAAGATGCCCTTGAAGGCCGCCTGGTCGGAGTTGCAGTCGCCCGCCGCCTGGCAGGGCTCGGTCAGGATGCCGTTCTGGGTGAGGGCCGGACTGGCGATCACCGCGTCGGCGATGGCGCGGCCGTCAGCGAGCAGGCTCTTGTCGCCGGTGGCCTTGTACAGCTCGGCGAGTCCGCCCAGGATGACTCCCTGGTTGTAGGTCCAGGTGGTGCCGCCGTTGTTGGCGCAGCCGCCGCCCTGCGTGTTCAGACCGTCGTTGACGAGGTGATCGCCGTTGATCATCCCGCTGTCCTTGAACCATTGCCACGCTTCGAGGGCGTGGGCCAGGTAGACCTTGTCGCCGGGAATCCGGTTGTGCAGCGCCGCGGCGAGCTTGATGTACAGCTCGATGCTGATCGCGTTCTTGTAGCTCTTGGCCGGGATGTCCCACCAGATGCCGCCGCCGCAGGTGTCGTCCCAGTAGTCCCGCATGTAGGCCTCGTCCAGCTCGGCGATGTCGAGGTACTTCTTGTCGCGGGTGAGGTCGTACATGCTCGTCATGGCCAGTGCCCACCAGCCGGTGTCGTCGGTGGAGTCGGCCCTGAACTCGCCTCCGCCCTCCGGCCACCATTCCAGGGGCGCCCGCTGGATGGCGATGGTGTTCTTGACCTCGGGCATGTATTTGCGCGACCCGGTCTTCGCCATGTAGTCCAGAAGCGCCTGGAGGGCGTTCCCCGACTGCCACCACGGTGATTCGGGCTCCAGCGGCCGGTCTCCTGGTCGTAGAAGCCCATCATCGCGTCCACGGCCGCGGTGGCCCTGGTACGAGCGGTGGTGGGGGCGGCCGGAGAAGCGGCCTGGGTCGGTACGGCGGTCACGAGCAGGGACAGAACCACACCGCAGGCGGTGGCGCCCGCGGTGGTCCACATTCTTCGAGCCCATCTGTGCATGTCCGGCAACTCCTTGTGTCGAGGGCACTGCTCCTTGCGTGGGGGGTAGGGGTCCTACGGTGCGGGTGCGGGTGCGGGTGCGGGTGCGGGTGCAGGTGCGGTCTGCGGGGTGGCGGGTGCGGACTGAGGAGTGGCGGAGTGGAGTCCTGAGGTGGCGGAGTGGGCTCCTGAGGCGGACTACTGAGGAGTGGTGGCGGAGTACTGAAAGGCGGCGGCGGTCGACCAGCCGTGGGGCGGCCTCACGCGGTGATCACCTTTCCGCCCGCCTGACGGCAGAGGTCAAGCGTCCGGGGGTCGGCGCCGGTGGTGGTGACCAGAACATCGACGTCGGAGAGCGAGCACAGCCGCAGGCTGCCGATACCGGGGAACTTGGTCTCGGCGGCCACCAGCACCACGCGGTCGGCGACCTCGATCATCGCCTGCTTGATGGGAGCCTCGACGGCCATGTCGTCGACCACATGGCCGCCGGCGCGCACGCCCGTGCAGCTCAGGAACAGCAGATCGGCGCTGATCTGCCGCAGGGCCGTCTCGGTGAGCGAGCCGACCAGGGACTGGTAGTTGCGGCGCAGCACACCGCCGAGCATCACGAGCCGTACGGTGTCGTCGTCCCGCAGCTCATCCAGTACGGCCAGATTGCTGGTGATCACGGTGACCGGGCGGCCGCGCAGGTGGCGGGCGATCAACGAGGTGCTGGTGCCGATGTCCAGAACGACCACGCTGTCGTCCGCGACGAGTTCGGCGGCACGGATGGCCATGGCCTCCTTCATCGCCATGTCGTGCGAGGCCGCGACAGCGAACGGGTCTTCGGTGACGGCTTCCTCCGCCGCGGCCTCGGCGTTCGCACGCAGAGACAGGGCGGCGCCGCCGTAGGTCCGGATGAGCTCGCCGTCGCGGTCCAGCAGCGTCAGGTCCCGGCGGATGGTCGACTCGCTCACCTGGAGCCGCTCCGCCAGGTCGCGTACGGATGCCACGCCTCCCGTCATCCGCAGTGACTTCACGATCTTCGCGCGCCGTCTGCTCGATGTCACGCGCAGAAAGTAGCACCGCCTGACTGACTTCGGCCATGCTGAAGACTGGTCGGTCATTTTGGTGACTGATGTCGGTCACAAAGCTGGAGTGTCCTGCTCGCAGTTGAGCATCTTCCGTGCGCCGTCGTGCTTGTCGACATCCGGATGCCGGTGGTGGGCGGCATCGAGGCGACCCGGCGCATCGCCGCGGATACGGCCCTGGCCGGGGTGCACGTGGTCATCCTCGCTGACCTCCGCGGCCCGCGCGTCCGGCCGCCTGGGGAAGTAAGCAGCCCACGTGGCAAACCCGAGCGACTGCGGATGAGCGGAAAATCCTGAGTATTCCCGCGGTCATTGGCTGTACGTTGTCGAGGCGCGCCGAAGAGGCGCTTCCGTGGCCCGCTGACCGTAGCGCAGTGCTGCTACAACGTCGGGAAGGGGCCAGGAGCCATGATCACAGAAGCGCGCTCTCTCCTTGCTGGGATCCATCGGCATTCCGCGCGTGTGCACGCGATGTGCACCGCCATGCACGACATGGCGAGGATCTGCAGCTCAGAAGGCAATTCGAGGTGTCACCACAGTGTTCCTGACGATCAGTACCACCGGTACCCCAGAGCGCCCCGCGACCGACCTCGGCTTCCTGCTGCACAAGCATCCCGAGAAATCGCAGGCGTTCTCCACCTCCTACGGCACGGCGCACGTGCTGTATCCCGAGGCGAGCCCCGAGCGCTGCACGGCGGCGTTGCTGCTGGAGGTCGACGCGGTGGCGCTGGTGCGGCGCGGTAAGGGCAAGGGGCGTGGTGGTGCGCCGGACGCGGCGCTCGCCCAGTACGTCAACGACCGGCCGTACGCCGCCTCGTCACTGCTCGCCGTGGCGCTGAGCAGCGTGTTCTCCAGCGCGATGAAGGGCACCTGCACCGCACGGCCCGAACTCCCGGGGCAGGCGCGGCCGTTGCGCATCGAGGTGCCCGCACTGCCCGCCCGAGGCGGCGTCGAGCTCGTACGGGGGCTCTTCGAGCCGCTCGGCTGGACGGTGACCGCTCAGCCCGTGGCGCTGGACGCCGAGTTCCCGGAATGGGGCGACTCCCGTTACGTAAGCCTCGTACTCGAAGGCGAACTGCGGCTGGCCGAAGCCCTGCGGCACCTGTACGTCCTCCTCCCGGTCCTCGACGACGCCAAGCACTACTGGGTCGCGACCGACGAGGTCGACAAGCTGCTGCGCGCCGGCGAGGGCTGGCTGCCGGAGCATCCGGAGCACAAGCTGATCACCAGCCGCTATCTGTCCCGTCGTTGGTCGCTGACGCGGCAGGCCATGGAGCGCCTGGAACTGGTCCGGCTGGCGGAGGCGGACGACAGCGAGGTCGAGGAGATCGACAACGCCGTCGACGAGACGCAGGACACGGACGAGAAGCCGGTACCGCTCGCCGTGCGGCGGCGTGACGCCATCGTCGAGGCGCTGCGGTCCGCCGGGGCGGGGCGCGTGCTCGATCTCGGCTGCGGGCAGGGCCAGTTGGTGCAGGAACTGCTGAAGGACACCCGGTTCACCGAGATCGTCGGCGTCGATGTGTCGATGCGCGCGCTCACCATCGCCTCGCGCCGGCTCAAGCTGGAGCGGATGGGGGAGCGGCGGGCCGAGCGCGTCAAGCTCATGCAGGGCTCGCTCGCGTACACCGACAACCGGCTCAAGGGGTACGACGCCGCCGTGCTCAGCGAGGTCATCGAGCACGTCGACCTGCCGCGGCTGTCCGCCCTGGAGTACGCCGTGTTCGGCTCCGCACGCCCGAGGACCGTCCTCGTGACGACGCCGAACGTCGAGTACAACGTCCGCTGGGAGACCCTCCCCGCCGGGCACACCCGGCACGGCGACCACCGCTTCGAGTGGACGCGCGAGGAGTTCCGCACTTGGGCGCGGGCGGTGGCCGAACGGCACGGATACGACGTGGAGTTCGCACCTGTCGGGCCAGATGACCCCGAGGTGGGTCCGCCCACCCAGATGGCCACGTTCTCCATGAACACAGCCACGACGAAAGCAGCGAAGGAGGAGAAGGCCGCATGACCAGCAATGAGACCAAGGGGCGTACTCTGCCCGTCACCGACCTCTCCCTCGTCGTGCTCATCGGCGCCTCCGGCTCGGGCAAGTCCACCTTCGCCCGCCGGCACTTCAAGCCGACCGAGGTGATCTCCTCCGACTTCTGCCGCGGCCTCGTCGCCGACGACGAGAACGACCAGAGCGCCAGCGGGGACGCCTTCGACGTACTCCACTACATAGCGGGCAAGCGGCTCGCGGCGGGCCGGCGCACCGTGGTCGACGCGACCAGCGTGCAGCAGGAGAGCCGCAAGCAGCTGGTCGAACTGGCCAAGAAGTACGACGTGTTGCCCATCGCCATCGTGCTCGACGTACCGGAGGAGGTGTGCGCCGAGCGCAACGCCGCGCGTGAGGACCGGGCCGGCATGCCGCGCCGCGTCATCCAGCGGCACATCCGCGAACTGCGGCGCTCCCTGCGGCACTTGGAACGCGAGGGCTTCCGCAAGGTGCACATCCTGCGCGGTGTGGAGGAGGTCGAGAGCGCGTCGATCCGTACCGAGAAGCGGTTCAACGACCTGACCCACCTCACCGGGCCCTTCGACATCATCGGCGACATCCACGGCTGCACCTCCGAACTGGAGTCACTGCTCGGCAAGTTGGGCTACGTGGACGGGGTGCACCCCGAGGGCCGTACGGCCGTGTTCGTCGGCGACCTCGTCGACCGCGGTCCCGACTCGCCAGGGGTGCTGCGCCGGGTGATGGCGATGGTCTCCTCGGGCGACGCACTGTGCGTGCCGGGCAACCACGAGAACAAGTACGGGCGTTACCTCAAGGGCCGCAAGGTCCAGCACACGCACGGGCTCGCCGAGACGATCGAGCAGATGGAGGGGGAGAGCGAGGAGTTCAAGAAGCAGGTACGGGAGTTCATCGACGGGCTCGTCAGCCATTACGTGCTCGACGGCGGCCGGCTCGTCGTCTGCCACGCCGGTCTGCCCGAGAAGTACCACGGCCGTACGTCGGGCCGGGTGCGCTCGCACGCGCTGTACGGCGACACCACCGGCGAGACGGACGAGTTCGGGCTGCCGGTGCGCTACCCGTGGGCGGAGGAGTACCGGGGCCGCGCGGCGGTGGTGTACGGCCACACTCCCGTGCCCACCGCGACCTGGCTGAACAACACCATCTGCCTGGACACGGGTGCCGTCTTCGGCGGCAAGTTGACCGCGCTGCGCTGGCCGGAGCGCGAGCTCGTCGACGTACCGGCGGAGCGGGTCTGGTACGAGCCGACGAAGCCGCTGCGAACCGAGGCGCCGGGCGGTCACGACGGGCGGCCACTGGACCTCGCGGACGTGCACGGGCGCCGGGTCGTCGAGACCCGGTACGCGGGACGGGTGTCGGTCCGCGAGGAGAACGCGGCGGCGGCCCTGGAGGTCATGAGCCGTTTCGCCGTGGACCCGCGGCTGCTGCCGTACCTGCCGCCCACGATGGCCCCGACGGCGACTTCGCGCATGGAAGGCTACCTGGAGCACCCCGCGGAGGCCTTCGCCCAGTACGCGTCGGACGGTGTCGTGCGGGTCGTGTGCGAGGAGAAGCACATGGGGTCGCGGGCGGTGGCGCTGGTGTGCCGGGACGCGGAGGCGGCGCGGGAGCGGTTCGGGGTGGAGGGGGCGACCGGTTCCCTCTACACCCGTACCGGGCGGCCCTTCTTCGACGACGCCGCCGTCACGGAGGAGATCCTCGGCCGGATCCGCAATGCCATCACCGAAGCCGGGCTGTGGGAGGAGCTGGCCACCGACTGGGTGCTGCTGGACGCCGAGTTGATGCCGTGGTCGCTCAAGGCGTCCGGGCTGCTGCGCAGTCAGTACGCCGCTGTCGGGGCCGCTTCCGGGGCCGTGTTTCCGGGGGCGCTCGCCGCGCTCGAAGCGGCGGCGGCGCGGGGTGTCGACGTACGGGATCTGCTGGTGAAGCAGAGGGAACGGGCCGCGGACGCCGCCGCGTTCACCGAGGCGTACCGGCGGTACTGCTGGACCACGTCCGGTCTGGAAGGTGTGCGGCTCGCGCCCTTCCAGATCCTTGCCGTGCAGGGGCGGAGCCTGGCCGCTCTGCCGCACCACGAACAGCTCGGGCTGATCGACCGCTTCGTGTCGAGCGACGCGTCCGGGCTCCTGCAGACCACGCGTCGGCTGTTCGTCGACACGGGTGACCCGGACTCGGTGCGGGCCGGTGTCGACTGGTGGCTGGAGATGACCGGGCGCGGCGGCGAGGGCATGGTCGTCAAGCCGGTCGAGGCAGTTGTGCGCAACCGGGAGGGGCGGCTCGTGCAGCCCGGCATCAAGTGCCGGGGCCGCGAGTACCTCCGGATCATCTACGGCCCCGAGTACACACGTCCGGAGAACCTCGACCGCCTCCGTGGCCGCTCCCTCAACCACAAGCGCTCGCTGGCGATCCGGGAGTATGCACTGGGCCTGGAAGCCCTGGACCGCCTGGCGGAAGGCGAGCCGCTGTGGCGCGTCCACGAGGCGGTGTTCGGGGTGCTGGCGCTGGAGTCGGAGCCGGTGGATCCGCGGCTGTGAACCTGCAGGTGGGCCGGGGGTGCCCACAGCCGGGTTCTCGACGACGTCGGCCGACGAGCCGCGGGGCCGTCCCGGCCACCCTCGTCGTCCACCGGCGCCTCGGAAGGTACGGCCGGCTGATTGTCGTCAAGGGGACGAGAACCGGGATGCGGTCCGCCCGCCGCAATCTCGCCCCCGTCACCCCGGTCGATCGGTGGATGAACACGTGTCCGGATGGTCAAAGATGGAGGCATGGGATTCCAAGTCGACTCCGAGGCCGGCCGGCTTCGCCGCGTCATCCTGCACCGGCCTGATCTTGAGCTCAAAAGGCTCACCCCCAGTAACAAGGACGCCCTGCTCTTCGACGACGTGCTGTGGGTGCGCCGGGCGCGCGCGGAGCACGACGGGTTCGCGGACGTGCTGCGTGACCGGGGGGTCATCGTCCACCTCTTCGGCGACCTGCTCACCGATGTGCTGGAGCTCCCGGCCGCCCGGGAGCTCGTACTGGACCGCGTCTTCGACGAGAAGGAGTACGGGCCGCTCGCCACGGACCACATCCGGGAGGCCTTCGACGCCATGCCGGCGGGTGAGCTGGCCGAGGCCCTGGTCGGGGGCATGACCAAGCGGGAGTTCCTGGACGCGCACGCGGAGCCGACGTCCGTGCGCTTCCACGTCATGGAACTCGACGACTTCCTGCTCCGCCCGCTGCCCAACCATCTCTTCACCCGGGACACCTCCGCCTGGATCTACGACGGGGTCTCCATCAACGCCATGCGCTGGCCCGCCCGCCAGCGCGAGACCGTGCACTTCGAGGCGATCTACCAGCACCACCCGCTGTTCCGTGCCGAGACCTTCAACATCTGGTCTCAGGGGCAGGCGGACTACCCCTCCACCATCGAGGGCGGCGACGTGCTGGTGATCGGTAACGGCGCCGTGCTCATCGGCATGAGCGAGCGGACGACACCGCAGGCCGTGGAGATGCTCGCCCACAAGCTGTTCGCCGCCGGGTCGGCGACCACGATCGTGGCGCTCGACATGCCCAAGAGACGGGCCCTGATGCATCTCGACACGGTGATGACGATGGTCGACGGCGACATCTTCACGCAGTACGCGGGACTCGGCATGCTCCGCTCGTACACCATCGAACCGGGCGTGGGCGACAAGGAGCTCAAGGTCACCGACCACCCGCCGGAGCACATGCACCGAGCTATCGCCGCGGCCCTCGGGCTGAGTGAGATCCGCGTGCTGACCGCGACGCAGGACGTGCACGCGGCCGAGCGCGAACAGTGGGACGACGGGTGCAACGTCCTCGCGGTCGAGCCGGGCGTCGTGGTCGCCTACGAGCGGAACTCGACCACGAACACCCATCTGCGCAAGCAGGGCATCGAGGTGATCGAGATCCCGGGGAGCGAGCTGGGGAGGGGGCGGGGCGGGCCGCGTTGCATGAGCTGCCCGGTGGTACGCGATGCGGTGTAGAGGCGAACAAAGAGAGGCCGCGCAGAGGTCGTACAGAAGTCGCCTTGGAGTCGCATAGAAATGCGACTGTTCGTATAGACTTCCAAACGTCCGTATCCCCGCATGTCTGGAGCGCCCCATGGCGACAGTCCCGACCGCCCTCGCCGGCCGCCACTTTCTGAAGGAGCTGGACTTCACGGCGCAGGAGTTCCGCGGTCTGATCGAGCTTGCCGCCGAGCTGAAGGCCGCCAAGAAGGCCGGGACCGAGACCCAGTACCTGCGTGGGAAGAACATCGCGCTGATCTTCGAGAAGACCTCGACGCGCACCCGCTGCGCGTTCGAGGTGGCGGCCGCGGACCAGGGGGCGTCGACCACGTATCTCGATCCGTCCGGCTCACAGATAGGGCACAAGGAGTCCGTGAAGGACACCGCGAGGGTGCTCGGCCGGATGTACGACGGGATCCAGTACCGCGGGGACAGCCAGGCCAACGTCGAGGAGCTGGCCGCGTACGCGGGTGTGCCCGTCTACAACGGGCTCACCGACGCCTGGCACCCCACGCAGATGCTCGCCGACGTGCTCACGATGACGGAGCACACGGACCGGCCGCTGGAGGAGATCGCCTTCGCGTACCTGGGCGACGCCCGTTTCAACATGGGCAACTCGTACCTGATCACGGGCGCACTCCTCGGGATGGACGTCCGCATCGTGGCCCCGCAGGCCTACTGGCCCGCCAAGGAGGTGATCGCCGAGGCCCACAGGATCAGCGAGACCAGCGGCGCCCGCATCACCTTCACCGAGACCGTCGACGAGGGTGTCGCGGACGTCGACTTCATCGCCACCGACGTCTGGGTGTCCATGGGGGAGCCCAAGGATGTCTGGGACGAGCGGATCGCCGCCCTCGGTCCGTACGCGGTGACGACGGACGTTCTGCGCGCCACCGGCAACGCGGACGTCAAGTTCCTGCACTGCCTGCCGGCCTTCCATGACCTGGGCACGAAGGTCGGGCGCGAGATCCACGAGCGGCATGGCCTGGACTCTCTCGAGGTCACCGACGAGGTCTTCGAGTCGGCGCACTCGGTCGTCTTCGACCAGGCGGAGAACCGGCTGCACACGATCAAGGCGGTCCTGGTGGCGACGCTCGCCTGAGCCCTACGTCATCACTCCGCAGGTCTGCGTTGCTGCGGCACCGCCGGCAGTCTGAACCACACCGCCTTGCCGGACTCCGTGGGCCGGTGCCCGCAGGACGAGCTGAGGGCGCGGATCAGCAGCAGGCCGCGGCCGTGCTCCTGCCAGGGGTCCGGGTGGTCCGGGCCGGGGCGGGTAAGACTGCCGGGCGGGGCGGGGTCGGGGTCGTGCACCTCGACCTGGCAGCCGGTCGGCAACAGCTGTACGACCAGCTCTATGGGGGTGTCCCCCTTGGTGTGCTCCACAGCGTTGGCCACCAGCTCGGCGGTGAGCAGCTCGGCCGTGTCGCAGTCAGCGGCGTGCTGGATCTCGGCCAGTGCGGTACGGACCAGTGCGCGGGCGACGGGCACGGCCGCGGCGGAGTGCGGCAGCGCGACGCGCCAGGAGGCTGGGGCTGAGGGCTCGTGCAAGGCGGGTCCGTTCATGGAGCAGGTAGTCCTGCTTTCAACAATGTGAATAGTACTGCGGTACCGGCCGGTATGCCCGGGCGGGTGCCTTTCTGGATGTTCGGTCTGCTTTCGGGCTGTAGGGGCTGTACCCAGGTCAACGGCCCGGCTCGCGCCGGAACTCCCGCTGTTACGGCGCTGTCGCGCACCCGTGACTCCGTGACTGTTGTGTCGAGGCCGTGTCTTGTGGCGTATCAAAACTCACGTATCGAACTTCACGTCGGTTCATGTGCCGAAGCTCGCATACCGACGCCTGGCGGCCGGCTTTATCGCGCACTCCTGACGACGGTCAAAGATGGGTGATAGATTCATGGGTAGCGCCAGCAGTGCAGACTGCCGCCCCCGCCCGAGGAGGCCGCACCTCATGAGTCCCTTCACCGGCTCCGCGACCCGCACGCCCGACTGGCAGCACCTGCGCTGCGAGTACGTCGACGGGGTCGCCACCGTCACCCTGGCCCGCCCCGAGAAGCTGAACGCCCTCACCTTCGGCGCCTACGCCGATCTGCGCGACCTGCTCGCCGAGCTGTCCCGCGAGAAGTCCGTACGCGCCCTGGTGCTGGCCGGCGAGGGCCGCGGCTTCTGCTCCGGCGGTGACGTCGACGAGATCATCGGGGCCACGCTGTCGATGGACACGTCCCAGCTGCTCGACTTCAACCGCATGACCGGGCAGGTCGTGAGGGCCGTACGAGAATGCCCCTTCCCCGTGATCGCGGCCGTGCACGGTGTCGCGGCCGGGGCTGGTGCG
Source organism: Streptomyces vastus (assembly GCF_039532825.1). NCBI lineage: Bacteria > Bacillati > Actinomycetota > Actinomycetes > Kitasatosporales > Streptomycetaceae > Streptomyces > Streptomyces vastus. Next base: position 4,481 of record NZ_BAAASJ010000002.1, on the reverse strand, counting down.
GTCCTCGCCCTGGCCTCGGACTTCCGGGTGGCCGACCCGAGCGCACGCTTCGCCTTCCTCTTCACCCGCGTCGGCCTGTCGGGCGGCGACATGGGCGCCGCCTATCTGCTGCCCCGCGTCGTCGGGCTCGGCCACGCCACCCGCCTGCTGATGCTGGGCGAGCCGGTACGCGCACCCGAAGCCGAACGGATCGGCCTCATCAGCGAGCTGACGGAGGAAGGCCACGTCGACGAGGCCGCCCAGGCCCTGGCCCACCGCCTCGCCCAGGGGCCGGCCCTCGCGTACGCCCAGACGAAGGCCCTCCTGACCGCCGAACTGGACATGCCGCTGGCCGCCTCCGTCGAGCTGGACGCCTCGACCCAGGCCCTCCTGATGAACGGCGAGGACTACGCCGAGTTCCATGCGGCGTTCACGGAGAAGCGACCCCCGAAGTGGCGGGGGCGGTGACGGTGGCGCCGCCACCGAGAGAACACCTCCGGGTCGCCGTCGTCGGCGGCGGCCCCAGTGGGCTCTACGCCGCCGCACTCCTCAAGCGCCTCGACCCGGCCCGCGAGATCACCGTCTGGGAACGCAACGCCCCCGACGACACCTTCGGCTTCGGCGTCGTCCTCTCCGACGAAACCCTCGGCGGCATCGAGCACGCCGACCCCGTCGTGTACGAGGCGCTGCGGGACGAGTTCGTGCGCTGGGACGACATCGACATCGTCCACCGGAACATCCGCCACACCTCCGGAGGGCACGGCTTCGCGGCGCTCGGGCGCCGCAGGCTGCTGGAGATCCTGCACGAGCGATGCCGTTCGCTCGGTGTCGAGCTTCGCTTCCGTACGCAGGCACCGGACACGGCGCGGCTTTCGGAGTCGTACGACCTCGTGGTCGCGGCGGACGGGGTGCACAGCGCCACGCGTGAGGCGTACGCGCAGGTGTTCCGGCCGCGAGTGACCACCCACCGCTGCCGCTACATCTGGCTCGCCGCCGACTTCCCGTTCGAGGCGTTCCGCTTCGAGATCGCGGAGACCGAGCACGGGGTGATGCAGCTCCACGGATACCCGTATTCCCGCCCGTCGCCCGACCACCACCCCTCAACGAGGCCCTCCGGGCCGCAGAATCAATTCGGCGCCTCAACCGTGATCGTCGAAATGCGCGAGGAGGTGTGGGAGGCGGCCGGGTTCGCGGAGGCGGATGTGCGGGAGTCGGTCGAACGGTGCGCCAAGATCTTCTCGGACGCGCTCGGCGGACGGGCGCTCAGATCCAACAAGTCGGCGTGGACGGCGTTCCGAACCGTCGTCAACGAGCGCTGGTCCCACAACAACGTGGTCCTCCTCGGCGACGCCGCGCACACCGCGCACTTCTCCATCGGCTCCGGTACGAAGCTCGCCGTCGAGGACGCGCTCGCCCTGGCCGCCTGCCTGGAGGAACAGCCCTCCCTCGACGCCGCGTTGAGCGCATACGAGGAGGAACGGCGCCCCGTCGTCGCCTCCACGCAGCGGGCGGCGCGCGCCAGCCTGGAGTGGTTCGAGAACCTGGCGCTCTATCTCGACCAGCCCGCCCGCCAGTTCGCCTTCAACCTGCTCACCCGCAGCCGCCGGGTCACGCACGACAACCTCCGGCTGCGCGACGCGCGCTTCACAGAGAGCGTGGAGCGCGAGTTCGGCTGCCCGCCCGGTACACCGCCGATGTTCACACCGTTCCGGCTGCGCGGACTGACCCTGCGCAACCGGGTCGTGGTCTCACCGATGGACATGTACTCGGCCGTGGACGGCGTACCCGGCGACTTCCACCTCGTCCACCTGGGTGCGCGGGCGCTCGGCGGTGCCGGTCTGGTGATGACGGAGATGGTGTGCGTGAGTGCGGAGGGCCGGATCACACCGGGCTGCGCCGGCCTCTACACCGGCCAGCAGGCCGCTTCCTGGCGGCGGATCACCGACTTCGTGCATGCACAGGCACCGGGCGCGGCGATCGGCGTACAGCTCGGCCACTCGGGCCGCAAGGGCTCCACCAAGCTGATGTGGGAGGGCATCGACGAACCACTGGAGGAGGGCAACTGGCCGCTCGTGGCCGCGTCCCCGCTCCCGTACAAGCCCCAGAACCAGACGCCGCACGAGCTGACCCGAGCTCAACTGGCCGACGCACGCGAGCAGTTCACGTCAGCCGCCCGGCGGGCCGCCCGCTGCGGCTTCGACCTGCTCGAACTCCACTGCGCCCACGGCTACTTGCTCTCCGGCTTCCTCTCCCCGCTGACCAACCGCCGCACCGACGCCTACGGCGGCTCTCTGGAGAACCGTTTGCGCTTCCCGCTCGAAGTCTTCGACGCCGTACGCGCCGTATGGCCCGAGGACCGCCCGATGACCGTACGCATCTCCGCCACCGACTGGGCCGACGGCGGCACCACGGCGGACGATGCCGTCACCCTCGCCCGCGCCTTCGCCGCACACGGCGCCGACGCGATCGATGTCTCGACGGGCCAGGTGGTGGCGGAGGAGCAGCCGGAGTACGGCCGCTCCTACCAGACGCCGTACGCCGACCGGATCCGCAACGAGACGGGGATCCCGGTGATCGCGGTGGGCGCCATCTCCTCCTGGGACGACGTCAACTCCCTGATCCTGGCGGGCCGTACAGATCTCTGCGCTCTGGCGCGGCCCCACCTGTACGACCCCCACTGGACGCTGCACGCTGCGAGTGAGCAGGGCTATGCGGGGCCGGGCGTCGACTGGCCCGCGCCGTACCGGGCGGGCAGTCGGCGCCCGCAGACGGGCCGCACGGACGCGCCTAAGCCGCGCCTCACACTGGGGAATTGACTCCCAGTGTGAGGCGCGGCGCCTTTCGGGCTGGGGGTTTGGGATTCGTGGGCGGGCGCGGGTTGGTTGTGGCTGGTCGCGCCCATGCGGCGGAGCCGCATATGTCACAGCCCCGCGCCCCTGAAGGGCGCCCCCGGCACGTGGCTCAACAGGGCCCCCTACCTGCTGGGGAGCTCGACCATCCCCGCCGTCAGCGTCGCCCCGTCCTCCGGATCGACCAGGAGAAACGCCCCCGTCCGACGGGAAACCGCGTAGTCGTCCAGCGCCAGCGGCTCCGCCGTGCGCAGGGCGATCCGGCCCAAATCGTTCGCGGCCAACTCGGGCGCCCCGCCCAGGCCCTTCACGATCGCCTTCACCGTGCGCGTCGTATGCCGGACCAGCACCCGGTCACCCACCCGCAACGGCCGGTCGGCCAGATGGCAGACGTTCGCCGAGACGTCCTGCGTCAGCGCGGGCGCATCCGTCCCGGCGGTGAGCATGTCGCCGCGCGAGACATCGCGCTGGTCGGCCAGGCGCACGGTGAGCGACTGCGGGGCGTACGCGACAGCCGCGTCCTCGCCGAGCACGTCGAGGCCCGTGATCGTGGACGTCTCCCCGGAGGGATGCACCGTCACACGGTCGCCGACACGCAGCGAGCCCGACGCCAACTGGCCTGCGTAGTAGCGGACCTCGTCATGCCGGATCACGTACTGGACGGGGAACCGGGCCGGTTCGCACGCCACGTCGCTGCCCACCGGCACCGTCTCCAGGTGCTCCAGGAGCGCAGGACCCGCGTACCAGCCCATACGCGTCGAACGGTCCACCACGTTGTCGCCGACCAGGGCCGACACCGGGATCGGTGTGAAGCCGGGCAGGCCCAACTCGGCGGCGTGGCCCGCGAAGTCCGCGACGATCCGGTCGAACTCCTGCTCCTCGTAGCCGACGAGATCCATCTTGTTGACGGCGAGGACGATGTGCGGCACCCGGAGCAGGGCCGCGACCGCTGCGTGCCGGCGCGTCTGCTCGACGACGCCGTTGCGCGCGTCGACCAGGATGACCGTCAGCTCGGCCGTGGAGGCACCCGTCACCATGTTGCGGGTGTACTGCACATGGCCGGGGGTGTCGGCGAGGATGAACCGGCGACGGGCGGTGGCGAAGTAGCGGTACGCCACGTCGATGGTGATGCCCTGCTCGCGCTCGGCGCGCAGACCGTCCGTGAGCAGCGCCAGGTCGGGCGCCTGCTGCCCCCGGCTCTGGGAGAAGCGCTCCACCGCCTCCAACTGGTCCGCGAGAACGGACTTGGAGTCGTGCAGCAGCCGGCCGACGAGCGTCGACTTGCCGTCGTCGACCGACCCGGCGGTCGCGAACCGCAGCGTGTCCGTAGTGGTCCCGACAAAAGGATCGATGGTGCTGGTCACGGCTAGAAGTACCCCTCACGCTTACGATCTTCCATCGCGGCCTCGGACAGCTTGTCGTCCGCGCGGGTCGCGCCCCGCTCGGTGAGCCGGGAGGCGGCGATCTCCGCGATGACGTCCTTCAGGGTCACCGCGTCCGAATCCACAGCGCCCGTACAGGACATGTCGCCCACCGTGCGGTAACGGACCTGCCGCTTCTCGACGGTCTCGCCGTCCTTCGGGCCGCCCCAGTCACCGGCGGTCAGCCACATGCCGCTGCGCTGGAAGACCTCACGCTGATGCGCGAAGTAGA
>NZ_BAAASJ010000001.1:0-88956 GCF_039532825.1 Streptomyces vastus | reverse complement strand
ACCCACCCGCCCGTTTACTGTCGGCTGCAAAGGGAGCCGTCCCAGACGGCGGCTCCGCCGCCGGGCCCGCCGGGGAGAGGGGGGTTGTGGGGGGAGTGGGCGCGTAGGGGCCCAAGGGTCGAAGGGCTGGGTCGGAGCCTGCCGCAGGCGGCTGGCCGGAGTCCGGGTTGGCCGTGGGGCCGAGGCCTGAATCGGCGGCGCCCCCGGCTGGGAAAGCCGAGCCGGACGCCGACGAATGCCCCGAGCCGCTGGCGGCCGGGATCTCAGAACCTGTCGCGCCTCCGTGCGGGCGACCCGAGCCGGAGCCGGCCGCGTGCGGCAGCCCCGAGCCTGCCGAGCCGTCGGCGGGAAAACCCGAGCCGGAGTCGGCCGAAGATGGATGGCCGGAGCCAGTGGCGCCCGCAGACGGGACTTCCATCCCGGCGGTGGGCGGGAACCCTGGGGTGGTCGCGCCCGCGGCTGGGAAGCCCGAGCCGGTGCCGCTGCCCGGTGCTGCACCCGAGCCGACCCCATGCGGACCCCCCGAACCAGCCGCGTCCTCAGGCAGAACCCCCGAGCCATACGCCCCGCCGGGTGCTGCACCCGAGCCGTACGCCCCGCCGGGTGCTGCACCCGAGCCGTACGCCCCGCCGGGTGCTGCACCCGAGCCGTACGCCCCGCCCGCCGGAAGGCCGGAGTCCCCAGGGGCAGCGCCAGAAGCAGCTGTGCCCCCAGCCGGATCCCCGGCTCCGTACGCGGCGGCCTTGCGTCGGCGAGCTCTTCCCGCTCGCCATCTGGCCACCGTGCCCATCACGAACACCGTCAGCACCACCAGCACCATCAGCTGGCCGATCAACAGACCCCAGAACAGCCCGTACCCCGACAGCTGGCTCTCCGGAGTCTCCGGCCAGGCGCCCGCGACGTCGTGTGGGTGCTGGATCAGGTGACGCATGGCCAGGGGCGTACGGGCGAAGGTGACTTCGGCGGGCCAGGAGCCGTGGTCGAAGAGGCCTGCCAGGCCTGTTGCCGACCACACCAGCAGGGCCATGCCGAGCAGGAACGCGAGTACCCCGATCAACAGGCCGTCCGGGATGCCTCCCTCCGCCCGTTCGCCCCGTTCGTGGTCCCGGTGTCGGTCGTACGGTCTCATCTCGCCCCTGCCGCTCTTACGCCACCGTGGACTCGGACGAGTCGTCGAGATCGCTCAGGTGTTGCTCCACGAACGCCGCTGCTCGCTCTTCCGCCTCCAGTTCGGCTGCGCGTAGCGCGTCGTCCGAGAGGTCGGGGGTGGACGACTCGGTCATGGCGCGGTCGGTGAAGACCAGGGGGCGTTCGGTCTCGGTGATGAGGTGTTTGACGACCTGGACGTTGCCGTTGACGTCCCAGACCGCGATGCCGGGGCTCAGGGAGGGAATGATCTCCACCGCCCAGCGTGGGAGGCCCAGGACGCGGCCCGTCGCTCTTGCCTCGTCCGCCTTCTGGGCGTAGATCGTCCGCGTCGACGCCATCTTCAGGATGGCCGCCGCCTCCTTCGCCGCGGCTCCGTCGACCACGTCGGACAGGTGGTGGACGACCGCCACGAAAGACAGGCCGAGGCGCCGTCCGAACTTCAGCAGGCGCTGGAACAGCTGGGCCACGAACGGGCTGTTGATGATGTGCCAGGCCTCCTCGACGAGGAAGATGCGCTTCTTCCGGTCGGGGCGGATCCAGGTGTGCTCCAGCCAGACGCCGACGATGGCCATCAGGATCGGCATGGCGATGGAGTTGCGGTCGATGTGGGACAGGTCGAAGACGATGAGCGGGGCGTCGAGATCGATGCCGACCGTTGTCGGGCCGTCGAACATGCCGCGCAGGTCACCGTCGACCAGGCGGTCCAGGACCAGGGCCACGTCCAGGCCCCAGGCTCGTACGTCGTCCAGGGCGACGTTCATCGCCTCGGCCGACTCCGGCTCGGGGTGGCGCAGTTGCTCGACGATGTCGGTCAGGACCGGCTGGCGGGTGGTGATCGTCTCGTTCACGTACACGTGCGCGACCTTCAGGGCGAAGCCCGAGCGTTCGTCGAGGCCGTGGCCCATCGCGACCTCGATGATCGTGCGGAGCAGGGCCAGCTGGCCCGTCGTGGTGATCGCGGGGTCGAGCGGGTTGAGCCGGATTCCCATGTCGAGGGCCGCTGTCGGGTCGAGCCGGATGGGAGTTATACCCAGCTCCTGGGCGATGAGGTTCCATTCGCCCACCCCGTCCTCGCCCTGTGCGTCGAGTACGACGACCTGGCGGTCGCGGAACCTCAACTGCCGTAGTACGTACGTCTTCTCCAGGGCCGACTTGCCGTTGCCGGACTCGCCGAGCACCAGCCAGTGCGGGGCCGGGAGCTGCTGTCCGTACAACTGGAAGGGGTCGTAGATGTAGCCCTTCCCGGAGTACACCTCGCGGCCGATGATGACCCCGGAGTCGCCGAGGCCGGGCGCGGCGGTCGGGAGGTAGACCGCCTGGGCCTGGCCCGTCGAGGTGCGCACCGGCAGCCGGGTCGTCTCGACCTTGCCGAACAGGAAGGACGTGAAGGTTTCCGTGAGGGCGGACAGCGGGTCCCGCATAGAGTCCTACCTCCGGATGCCGGTCGCGAACGGGAGTGTGTTGACGAAGGCGCGGTGGTGCTCGCGGTCGCACCACTCGAGTTTCAGATACGACTTGCCGGCCGAGGCACGGATCGTCCGTTTGTCGCGGGCGAGTGCCTCGGGGTTACGGGACGAGACGGTGATGTAGCCGACGAGGTTGACGCCGGCCGCGCCGCTCGCGAGGTCCTCGCCGCGCTGGTCGAGGCGGTTGTGCGAGGCGATGTCGCGGGGGTCGACAGTCCGGTTCATCTTGGCCTGGCGGCTGGCCTCCGCCTCGTCGTTCGTCTTCTCGGTCAGCATCCGCTCGATGGCGATCTCGGTGGGTTCGAGGTCCATCGTGACGGCCACGGTGCGGATGACGTCCGGGGTGTGGACGAGCAGCGGGGCAAGGAAGTTGACGCCCACCGGGGTCATCGGCCACTCCTTCACCCAGGCCGTGGCATGGCACCAGGGCGCGCGGGTGGAGGACTCGCGGGTCTTCGCCTGGAGGTACGTCGGCTCCATGGCGTCCAGCTCGGCCGGCCAGGCGTTGCGTTTCGTCATCGCCTGGATGTGGTCGATGGGGTGGTCGGGGTCGTACATGGAGTGGACGAGGGAGGCCAGGCGGCCCTGCCCGAGCGGTTGCCGCACCCGGATGTCGGCCTCTTGCAGCCGCGAGCAGATGTCCGTCAGCTCACGCGCCATCACGACCGCGAGCCCCGCGTCCTTGTCGAGCTTCTTGCCGCCCTGGCCGCGCGCCGCGCGGGCCATCGCGTGTGCCTCGGCGGCGAGTTCGCGCGAGTAGTGCATGCAGGCGACCAGGTAGGCGCGGTGCTGCTCGCTGCTGGTGGACACCATGGACTGGAGCTGGTCGTACGACTTCTGCAGCCAGCCGGGGGCACGGTCGTCGCCGCGTACGGCGACGTCCTTGGCGTGTGCGTCCGGGTCGGCGGGGAGGGTGCGGGCGAGCATCTGGAGGCGGGTGACGAAGCCGTCGCCGTTCGCCACGTGCTTGAGCAGCACTCCGAAGCGGTCGACGAGGGCTTCCTGATCCTCGGAGTCGCGCAGGCCGACGCCCGGGCCCTCGATCTCGATCGCGGCCGTGACGGTCTTCCGGTCGGCGTGCAGGAGGACGGCGATCTCGTCCGGGCCGAAGGGTGCCGCCAGCCACGTAATGCGTCCGATTCCCGGTGGCGGGCCGATCTCGATCTCACGGCCGTCGATGCGCGTGCCGGCTTCCATGACGTTGCTGCGGTACGTGGTGCCGCTGCGGAGCGTCCGCTTGTAACTGCGGTTGATCTCAAACCATTTGTAGAACGTACGGCGCTTGTACGGCACGTACACCGCGGCGAGCGCCACCATCGGGAAGCCCACGAGCAGGACGATGCGCAGGGAGAGGACGGGGACGAGCAGGCCGCACATCATGCCGAGGAACGCGCCCACGATGATCAGCGCGATCTCGCCGGTTTCCCGGTTCTTGCCGACGATCGCGTTCGGCCGGGCGCGGCCGATCAGATATGTACGGCGGGGCGTGACCGGATGGGCCACGTGGGCCGCATGGGAGTCAGTCGTCAACGCCCTTCACCTCCCGAGCGGTTGGTAGTGCTGCTGTTGCGGGTGTTGCCGGCATGGGGGGTGTTCACGGGGCTGTTGCGCGGCGGGGGTGCGGCGGGGACGGATCCGCCTCCGCCGCCTCCGCCCGACGATGGGCGGGTGCTGTGGGCGGCTACGCCGGCGGAGGCCGCGTTGGCGGGGCGGGCACCGCCGCCGCTGTTGCCTCCGCCACCACCGCCGCCGTTGTTGTCGGCGCGGGTGCTGTGCGTCTTGATGCCCTGGGCGACGAGGGTCGCCGGGGAGCTGATGACGGCCGCGGCCTTGCCTTCGGCGCCCTGCATGATGCGGTTGTTGCGGGAGTTGGCGATCTCGTCGCCGAAGCCCGGTACGAAGCGGTAGATCATCGCGCTCGCGAAGATGGCCAGCAGGATGATCGCGAGGCCGGAGACGACGGCCGAGAAGGCGTCCGGACCGTCATCGGCGGACAGCGCGCCCGCGAGGCCGAGCACGATCACGATCACCGGCTTGACGAGGATCACCGCGATCATGATGCCCGCCCAGCGGCGGACGTGGCCCCACAGGTTCTTGTCGACCAGGCCCGCGTACACGACGGTCCCGAGCAGTGCGCCCACGTACAGCAGGGCGGCTCGGATGACCAGCTCCAGCCACAGGACGCCCGCGGCGAGGATGGACACGAGGGAGACGACGATCAGCATGATCGGGCCGCCGCCGATGTCCTCGCCCTTCTCCAGGGCGCCGGAGAAGTTGCCGAAGAAGGTGTCCGTCTGGTTGCCGGTGCTCTGGGCGAGGACTTCTGATACGCCGTCGGTTGCCGAGACGACCGTGTAGAGGATCAGCGGCGTGAAGGCCGAGGCCAGGACGGTCAGCCAGAGGAAGCCGATCGCCTCCGAGAGGGCCGTGGTGAGGGGCACGCCACGTACGGCCCGCTTGGCTACCGCGAGCAGCCAGAGGAGGAGGGTGAGGATCGTCGAGGCCGCGAAGACGACTGCGTACTGCTGGAGGAACTTCGGGTTCGTGAAGTCGACGTTCGCGGTTTCTTTGACGGCTTCGCTGAGCTTGTCGATGGTCCAGGAGGCGGCGTCGGCGCAGCCCTTGGCGAGGGAGGAGAGGGGGTCGAGGGTGGAGGTGGGGCCGGTTAGGGAGCCGCCGCCTCCGCCGCCTCCGGAGCCGTTTTCGCCGTTCTCGCAGTACTCCTTGGCGGGGCCGACGATCAGGTCGCAGTTGTCGTCGGACGGCGTTGGCGTCGGTGTCGGCGCGGCAGCCGCGCGCGTGGCCAGCAGGACAAGCGCGGTCTGTACGGCTGCGACGGTGGCGGTGACCTTGAGTACGCGTCGCTGGCTACCGGGCATACGTGAAGCCTCCGTACTCTTCGACGGCCTTCGAGATCTCGTCGGACGGCGAGACCCTGTTGTCGCCGTTCACCGGCGCTGGGCCGTCCTTCTGGGAGAAGTTGTCGACCTTCCAGTCGCCGTCGGCCCATCGCAGTTGGAGCGTCATGGTGAACCAGTCGTTGCTGACTGGGTTCTTCGAGTCGTCCCCCGCTGTGCCGAACACGCCCGTGCACCAGACTTCGACGGTAGCGGCGCTCTCCGAGTAGTCCGTGACCTTGGTGCCCACCGGCATCGTGCGCGAGACGTAGGTCTGTCCCGCGGCTGCGTTGCCGTTCTCGTCCAGGCCGACGTTGCGCAGGAACTCCGCGGAGTACGCCTTGTCCATCCTGTCCTTGAGCTCGGCGACCTTGTCCGCGACGAACACCTGCTGGACGATCTCGTCCCGCCGCGCGGGTTTGACGATGTCGGCCGAAACCAGCACCACCGAATAGTTAGCCGCCGCCGACTCCGCCCCCTGCTCGTCCTGCGCGAATCCCGAAGGAATCCCCCCGGCCTTCGTCTCAACGGGCCGCTCGCCGGACGCGGCCGTCGGGGCCGCCTCTGCTCTCTCCTCGCCCCCGTCCGACGATCCGGAATCACCGCCACCACGGTTCGCGAAGGCGATGGCCGCGATCAGGAGTACCACCACGCCCACGACCGTGATGAGGCTGCGGGAGGATGAACGGCCGCCGCGGCGTGCGCCGCCGTAGACGTCGCCGGGGCTGTCGGGGTACCGGGTGCGGGTCTGGCCGGAGCCTCCGTACCCGCCGTCGTCGCCGCGCGAACCGTGCTCGTCGCCGAGACTCATGCCGCGTACGCCCCCTCAACCTCGTGCTGGACCGCGTTGTCGTAGTACGACGGTAGCCGCGCTGCTTCCGTCGCGGGCGCGGTGTGGTGACTCGACATCAGGGAAACGCAACCTCAGCCGGTGGGCACGTCGGACGGGTGGGTTGGGGGAACCGGGCGTGCCCGGCTGGGTCTGCGGGGCCGGGCCGGCGCCGGCCTACACGGCCATTCCGTACACGATGGTGAAGAGCGTGCCCAGAGAGCCGATGATGAAGACTCCGGTGAGGCCCGCGATGATGAGGCCCTTGCCCTGTTCGGCACTGAAGGTGTCGCGCAGGGCCGTCGCGCCGATACGCTGCTTGGCCGCGCCCCAGATCGCGATGCCGAGGCAGAGCAGGATGGCGACCGCCATCACGACTTCGATCATCACCCGCGCCTCGTTGCCCAAGTCGCCGAAGGGGCCCCAGTCCGGGGCGATTCCGCCGATGATCGTGGTGATGTCGCCTTCTTCGGCTGCAAAGAACATGTAAGTCACCGCCCCTTGTCGGTAGTTCCGCATCCTCTGCCGCTCTGCGCAGAGGTCAGGCCTCATTGTCGCCGACAAAGACGCTGTCGTATGTCGACTTGGCGTCATTGATTGGCGGGTTTCGTACGTACCGCTTGCCGCCGGCCCTCGGGAACCCCTGCGGAGCGTGGGGCAGTATGCAAGTAGACGTACAGTCACTCTGTGTATCACGGCAGGTCACGCCGGGCAATGAAGTAGTACCGGAACCTGTGGTGTGGTTCCGTCGTTGACCCCTTCTACGCGACGGCCGCCTACTCCGCCCCGCCACCGTGAGCCCGCTCACGTCCCATGTGCGCCGGTCCGTCGAGACGATGCCCTCCGAGTCGTTCCGTCTCCTGGTGTGTAGACGCCGCCCGTTCGGCCTTCGCGAAGGCTATCTCGGGGTGGCGGCACGGGAGCTGTCGGGGTGTCAGGGGCGGGGGTTGGTGGCTTGGTCCGTCCATGGGGTCAGTTCGGGGCGCTTGGCCGTACGTCCGTCTCCCGAGGAGCGGCCCCTGAGGCGACGCCACAGCCACGGGCCGAGGAAACCCACCGCCCAGACGGCGTCTGCGCTCAGGGCGCGCAGGGCGGGGACGGGGGCGAGTGGAGGCAGCGGGGCGGACCAGTTCTCGTGGCCCCGCAGGCCGAGGGTGTGGGCCATGCCCGAGGCGATCCGGGCGTGGCCCAGCGGTCCGGCGTGGATGCGGTCCTGGCTCCAGAGGCGCGGGTCGGTCGTGACCGGGTGCGGGAACACGTCCAGTACGGCGACGCCATGGCGGTCCGCGGCGGCGCGCAGGCGGGTGTTGAGGTCGACGATGCGGGGGAGTGCGCGGCGGGCGAGTGGAGAGAGTTTGCCCAGGTCGGGGTAGGTGACGGTGGCTACCTGGGCGCCCGACTCGGTGAGTCGCGCGAACATCTCCTCGATGTCTGTCATGACTCGCACGGCGTCGAAGCCGGGGCGGAGCAGGTCGTTCATGCCTGCCACGACCGTCACCAGGTCCGGCTTCAGGGCGAGGGCGGGGGCGAGTTGCTCCGCCTTGATCTGGGCGGTCACCTTGCCGCGTACGGCGAGATTGGCGTACGTGAGGTCTGGCTGACCTTCCGCCAGGAGCTCCGCGAGGCGGTCTGCCCAGCCTCGGTGCCCGCTTGCCTCGTCGCCGTCGCCGATGCCCTCGGTTTGGCTGTCGCCTATGGCTACGTAGCGGGTGTAGGGGTGCGGGGTCATGGGGTTGAGCCTGGGGCTCGGGCGAGTCTGGCGTCAATGTGACGTTCACTGTGCGGTTCGCTGGTGGGGGTTTCATTCCCCAACCCCGCCCCTTCCCGAAACGGGGGCTGGCGCCCCCGGGCCCCCGCTAGGGGGTGGAGACATGTCGTGTTGCGGCTGCGGGGGCGTTGTGGTTGCTCGCGCAGTTCCCCGCGCCCCTGACGGGGGCGGCTCGTGTCAGCCTGTGTTTATATAAGTGGGTGGTGATATAGTGCTCCGTATGCACGCGTTCGATGTGCTCGGAGACCCTGTGCGGCGGCGGATTCTTGAGCTTCTGGTTGATGGGGAGATGAGTTCCGGGGAAGTCAGCGAGGTCATCCGGCGGGAGTTCGGGATATCGCAGCCCGGGGTTTCGCAGCATCTCAGGGTGCTGCGGGAGAACGGGTTTGCCACCGTACGGGCGGAAGGCACCCGGCGGCTCTACGCGGTGGACTCCGAGCCGCTGCGTGACATCGACGCGTGGCTGGACCGTTTCCGGCGGTTCTGGACTCCTCCGCTCGAGGCCCTGGCCACCGAACTCGCCCGGGGCAAGCGCGAGCGGCGGCTCCGGGAAGCCGGCGGATCCAGCGATACCGACGACTCCAGTGATCACGTACCCCCTCCCAGGAGCGAACCATGATCGACGCCACCCAGCAGATCAATGCCGTACGGCGCCAGGTCGGCAAGCGCGTGTTCAAGGCCGGTGAGGCGCGCGTCGTGACCATCAGTCAGACGTACGACTCGGACATCGCGGACGTCTGGGACGCGTGTACCAACGCCGAGCGCATCCCGCGCTGGCTCATGCCCGTCTCCGGCGACCTGACCCTGGGCGGCCAGTACCAGCTGCACGGCAACGCGCACGGCACGATCGAGCGCTGCGACCCGCCCAAGGGCTTCGCCGCCACGTGGGAGTGGGAGCAGAGCGTCAGCTGGATCGAGCTGCGGCTGACGCCGGAGGCGGACGGCCGGACGCGCTTCGAGGTCGACCACATCGCCCACGTCGACGACGACACGAAGTGGCCGGAGTACGGGCCCGGCGCGGTCGGCGTCGGCTGGGACATCATGGTCATGTGCCTGTACCTGCACCTCTCCACCGGCCGTCCCGTGGACCCGCAGAAGGCGGAGGCCTTCATGGCGTCCGACGAGGGCAAGCGCTTCGTCGAGCTGAGCAGCGAGGGCTGGTACGAGGCGAATGTGGCCTCCGGGGAGGACCCGGCCACGGCTCGCGCGGCGGCGGACGCCACGACTGCCGCGTACACCGGGGCGGAGGTGCCGCCGGAGGCCTGAAGCGGGGCGGGCCTGTAGATGTGGGCCCTCTCAATCAAGCCGCGGTGACGATTCGTCAATGCCGGGCAGCGCTTGCGCGAGTGCCAGAAGTCGTTGATCTTGTGTGACGGGAGTTTCACGGACGCGTCCCGGTTGCGTACCGCCCGACGACTGGCCGAAAACTGACGGCTAGCCTGACCGGGCTCGAGACGCCCGAGGGGGCGTCAGCAACATCCGGGCACAACGGGGACGGGGAACTGACATGGGCCGACGTGACGAGCACGCGGTGTCACGCAGGCAGGCGCTCAGGCTGGCCGGTACGGGGCTGGGGCTGGCCGTGCTGGGGGCAGGCGCATGGGGGTGCACCCCCGAGGAGGACACGAGCGCGTCGGGCGGCGGCACAACTCCCGGCGGAGACAAGGGCGGTGACGCCAACAAGGGCGGTGACACCTTCACCACCCCGCCCCCGGGCACCGCGCCCAAGCCGCTGTGGCAGCAGAAGACAACCAACGAGAACCTGGCCGGGATCCACGCGCTCGCGGTCATCGGGGACAGCGTCGTGGTGTCGGGTGACCCGCTGGTGGGGCGTGATGTCGTCAGCGGCAAGGAGAAGTGGTCACGGCCGGGCGTCACCATTCCCGGCGCCAGGCTGATCACCGGCGGTGGGACGCTCTATCTCGCCAGCGCCGAGTACGACGGCGACGTGGTGGGCCTCGATGCGGCCACGGGCAAGGAGACCTGGCGCAGCCGCCTGGGCAAGGAGTACGAGCAGCCGCGCCCCATCGCGGCCGACGACCGACACGTCTACGTCCTCGCCGGGATCCTGGAGGAGGACCTCTCGTCGCCGACCAACGTGATCGCCGCGATCGACACCACCTCCGGCAAGATCGCCTGGCGTGAAAAGCGGGACACGGGGACCGAGGAGTTCGGCATCACCGCCACGGTCGTCGGCGGGCGCCTCGCATACACCGATTTCCGGAAGAACGTGACCGTCCGCGACACGACGACGGGCCGGCAGCTCTGGACGAAGAAGATCGGCAGGTCCAACTACTACCGCTTCGCCGTGCACGAGGACCTGTTGATCGTGCCGGACGGGCAGCGGCTGCGGGCGTTCGCGCTGGCCGCGGGCACGGAGCGCTGGTCGCTGGCGAACGAGAAGTTCACCTGGTTCAACGATCCGCAGGTCCTGGACGGGGTGCTCTACGCCTCCGACAGCGCGTACGGCATGTGGGCGGTGAACCCCGGAACGGGCAAGCAGATCTGGCACAACAAGGACCTGGTGGGCAAGGCTGCGGAGGCGTGGCAGTTCGCCAAGGTGGGCGGCACGCTGTACGGCGCGACCGAGCACGACAAGAACGGCGGCGTGCACGCCTTCGACGCGGCGACCGGAAAGCTGCGCTGGACGTACAACGACAACACCGGTGAGAACCAGAAGTGGTACGTGGTCCCGGCGGGTAAGCGGCTGGCCGCGATGCACGCCAAGCGGCTGTACGCACTGCCGGCCGTCTGAGCCGACGGAGGCGGGCGGGGAGCGCGGTGGCGGACCCTGACCACGCCCGGCGTCGGCCGTAGGACAGGGCGGGGCGTCATGGGTCGGGTCGCGGGAGGCGCGGGCCGAGCAGTCGGCCGGCTCGCCCTCCCTGCCGCAATCGCTGAGGCCGATCCGTCACCGCTATGACGGATCCCGAGGCGGCGATGTGATGTCCTCCGCGTCTTCGATGCCCTCCACGAAGTGGTCGAACTCGCCTGCCTGTACGCCTAGTACGAAGGCATCCCACTTGCGGCGGTTGGTTGTGATGACGTTGTCCGGGTCGTTCGTTTCGCGGATGTAGACGGGGGCTTCGCCGTCGTCTCCCTCGCCGAAGGCGATCTCGATCCAAGGGCCGGGGCCCTCGGCGTCTTCGGGTGCGGCGCGGACCCAGTCGAGGTTCGGGGGGATGTCAGCCACGGTGGGTTTCGTCTTCCTTGTGCTTGAGGGTGTGGAGGAGGGCGGAGAGGGCGGTTGGGGTGGTCTTGAGTATCGCTTCGGTGGGATCGCTGCTTTCGGTGAGATGGACCGTTCCTGCACGTGCGGCGACGTGTACGCAGGAGTCGCCCTCGGAGCAGTAGGTCGACTTCTGCCAGGCGTACGCACTCATGGGAGCTCCCTATAGGTCATGGATGACGGCGAGGATCAGGTCTCGGGTCTTTTCGGGTGCGAGAGCGACGGCATCGAGCCGCTCGAAGAGGGTGCGGTACTTGCGCAGTTGGGACTCGGCATCCAGGAACTTGAGGCCGTGGGACTGGTCCAGGTGGACGGTGTCGAGTTCTGGCACCGGGCCGTGGGCGTAGTAGATGGACTGGCCTGACCCGGGGTAGGCGCCGACGTCGAACGTGATGGCACGCAAGGTGATGTGCTCCCGATCGCTTGCGTCGAGCAGATGCTTGAGCTGCTGTCGGGACACCGATGAGCCGCCGACCTTCATCCTCAGGGCTGCCTCGTGGATGATCGCCTGGTACGGAGTGGGGTCGTCCCTGTAGAGCACCGCCTGGCGTTTGACGCGGAACGAGATGCGGTGCTCGATGTCTGGCGGGGAGAGCTCCGTGACGCCTTGGCGGAAGATCTCGCGGGCGTGGTCGACGGTCTGGAGCAGGCCGGGGATGCGTGCTGTGACGCTGGTGCGCAACGACTGGGCGTGGTGCTCCAACTCGGCGAGGTCGAGTAGAGGGCTCGGCAGGATTTCGCGGTAGTGCTCCCACCAGCCGCGCCTGCGGTCGCCGGTCATCGCGACGATGGCTTCGATCAGCGCCTTGTCCGAGCATTCGTACTGGCAGGCCATGGTGCGTACGCGCTCAGGGCTCACACCTGCGCGTCCGGCCTCCATGTTGCTGATCTGGTTCTGCTTGACGCCAAGCAGTTGACCGGCCTCGGTGGCATTCAGCCCTGCGCGCTCTCGAAGCTTGCGCAGCTCAACGCCCAAGCGGAGTTGACGACCCGTCGGATTGCTTCTCACGGGCTTGTCCGCCTCCTCGTTGCGGGTCACCCACACGGGTGGTGTCTCATGGATTTAAGGGGAATCGTGTAATGCGTTACACGGATGCCGCTAGCTTATAACTCGGCGCCTCCACCCAGAAGCACCCCGCTCGACGGAGCGGCCGCGGTCACTGGGCAACGTAACCAACCCGCACCCCCAAACCATCCAACTTCCCTCCGAACCAGGAGACTTCCCATGGCAACCGTATCCTCGCTCTGGTCTTACACCCTCCAACTCCCGCACGATCCACGCGCACCGGGTATCGCCCGCGTGACCCTCCGTACGGTCCTGGCCGCCCACGGCCTCACCGAACTCACCCCCACCGCCGAGCTGCTGGCCTCCGAATTCCTCGCCAACGCGCACCTGCACACCAAGGGCTCGTACGGCCTCCGGCTCAGCTCGACCGAACCCAACGGGCTCTACGTAGCCGTATGGGGCTCCGACCCGAGACTCCCACCCGGCTTCGGCGACGCGACGGACGCACCTCCGGAAGCCGCAGCAGATGCGGAGAACGGCCGCGGCCTGCACCTCGTACGGGCCTGCGCCGACGCCTGGGGCGCCTCCGCACCACCCGAACTGGCCGGCTCCGAGGGCGGCAAGCTGCTTTGGGTCGAGTGCCAGAGGGGTGACCTAAGGTGATGACGTGCACTCGGAGCGTGAAGGGGAGATGGTATGACACAGCTTGAGGAGCGGCTCAGGAGGGCCGCGTGCACACGTGCGGGCCGTGAAGCCGAGGCAGCGGAGGAGACCTCACAGTACGGTGAATTCGATGCCGAGTGGGACGTCGGACCTCCCATCGACCCCGCTCGCGCAGCCGCAGACGTGGAGAGACGGAGGCAGCGAGCGATGTCGGTATCGCCGGGCGCCTGGATGTACCCGCGCCCCCGCCCGGGGAATCTGCGTGAGATCGCCGAGAAGATCGAAGACGCTACGGGTCTGCGTGTGCAGATTGTGGGAGGAAAGCTCGTGATGTCCCCTACTCCGCGTGGGAAGCACGCGGGTGTTGTGTGGCAGCTGCGTCAGCAGCTCGACGGGATTCTTCCCGAGGGGCTCGGAGCATTCGATGTGTCCTCGATCGCACTGCCGGAAGACCCGGACGACTACGTCACGCCGGACCTGATCGTCCTGCCCCTGGACTGGATGGACGACGACGACTGGCTGGCCGCTCCCGAGGACGCGGCGCTCGCTGTCGAGGTCATCTCAAGTTCCGAGAAGTCCCGTGAGATCAGGGACAAGGCCGACTGGTACGCGGTCGCGCGCGTGCCCGTTCTTCTCGTCGTCGACCCCCGCAAGGGCACCTGGGCTCTGCACACCCGTCCGGACAACGGCGCCTATCAGGACGTGTTGCCCGGCAAGTTCGGGGAGCCGGTGCCGCTTCCCGCGCCCCTCGGGTTCGAAGTCGCCACCGACCGCTTCCCGTTGTACGGCGATTCGCCGCGGGCCGGGGGGAGCACGGCGGGCTCGTAGGAGGCTCACCGGTTGCGGGCGAGGCACCGGCGTGCTGCCAGGCGGCGGGCGGTGATCATTCCGTAGTCGGGCGCCCGCCTCTACACTGGCGCACGGCGGACTAGGACTACCTTGCGGCGAGGGGCGGTTGACGGTGCGTAAGGCGTGGATCGTGGGCATCGCCGTCACGGGGACGGGGCTCAGCTTCGTCATGCTGCTCGTTGTCGGGGTCTACATGACCGCCGGGAACCTTGCCAACGGGGTCGGAAAGGGTGCCGTCGGGCTGGCCAAGGGGGCCGTGCCGGGGGCGTATCAGGCGCTGGTGCAGAAGTGGGGGAATCTGTGCGGCGCCATCAATCCGGCGTTGCTGGCCGCGCAGCTGTATCAGGAGAGCGGGTTCAATCCGAAGGCGCAGAGTCCCGCCGCCGCGCAGGGCATAGCTCAGTTCATCCCGGGGACCTGGGCCACGCACGGAGTTGACGGAGACGGTGACGGCGATCGCGACGTATGGGATCCCAATGACGCGATTCCGTCGGCCGCTTCGTACGACTGCAAGCTCGCCTCGTACGTGAAGGACGCGCCCGGCGACCCGACGAAGAACATGCTCGCCGCGTACAACGCCGGGGCGTACGCCGTCATCAAGTACGGGGGTGTTCCGCCGTACAAGGAGACGCAGAACTACGTCAAGACGATCACCACGCTGCAGGACAGCTTCGCCGCGCCCGTCGGCCGGGTGCAGCCCTCGCAGCAGGCGGCCGGGGCGATCGGATACGCGCAGAAGAAGCTCGGGACGCCGTATCTGTGGGGCGGGAACGGTACCGCTGACCAGGGCGGACGCTTCGACTGTTCGGGGCTTACGAAGGCCGCGTACGAGAGTGTGGGGATCGAGCTGCCTCGGGTCGCCAACGATCAGTACAACGCCGGTCCGCACCCGAAGCGGGAGGAACTGCTGCCGGGCGATCTGGTGTTCTTCTCGGACGACCTCACCAATTCCCGGGCCATCCGGCATGTGGGCATTTACGTGGGCGGCGGATACATGATCAACGCGCCGCGGCCCGGCGCCGTGATCCGGTTCGACCCGATCGATACGCCCGACTACTTCGGGGCGACCCGGGTCACCGAAGATGGCGCGAAAGCGTTGCCCACTCCGGTGTGACCTGGCCGGATCCTTCCGTTACTGCCTGTTACAGTCACTCTCTCATCAGCCTCTGAGCTGCGGGAATGTATCTCTCTTCGATAACGTCTGCGTGATCATTCGGTGGACTGTGGAACGTAGAGGAGGGGACCATGCGTTCCATGGACGTACGACTGGCACCGGTACACGACTGACGTACGACGTAGCCGACCACGGGGGTTGATGGCGCGGCTCATCGCAGAGCCGAACTCGAATGCACGACGAAGATCATGACGAAGGGGCCGCTGCACCATGGCTGGACTCGCCGAATCCGGGTCGAACCCCGACGTCGACTTGCTCTATGACATCAACGGACTTGCCAAGGACGTCCCTGGCTGGTTCGACGGGATCATGAAATTCGTGGGTGAGTGGGGGATCCTGCTCGCCATGGTGCTGCTGGTGCTCGGGTGCTGGTGGACCGTACGGCGGCGGGGTGGCGAGGACGCCGCCTCCTCCGTGGCCGCGCTGATGTGGGCGCCCCTCGCGGCCGGTATCGCGGTGCTGGTGAACGTGCCGATACGGGGCTTTGTGGAGCGGCCCCGGCCTTTCCGTGAGCACGAGGGCATTGAGGTCCTCATCGGCGGCAAGACCGACTACTCGTTCGTGAGTGATCATGCGACGCTCACCATGGCGATGGCTGTCGGGTTGTTCATCGCGAACCGGAAGTTCGGGCTGCTGGGGCTCGGGCTTGCGCTGGTCGAGGGGTTCCTCCGGGTCTACATGGGCGTGCACTACCCGACCGACGTCATCGGTGGCTTTGCCCTGGGGACGGCCGTCGTGCTGCTGCTCTCACCGCTCGCCATGGCGCTGCTGACGCCGGTGACGCGGGCTGCGGAGCGGTCGGCTCGGGCGGGGTGGGTGATTCGGGCTCGCGGGAACTCCCCTGATGAGGCCGAAGAGGGGGACGAGCACGTGATATCCGGGGCCACGGCTGACGCGGAGGCCGATGCGGAGGAGCGGGACCTCGCGGCGTAGTTCGGCACAGGGCCCCTACAGCGCCTGCGGGTAAGTAAAGAAGCCGTCCGGGTCGTAGCGCCGCTTCAGCTTCGCCAGACGCCCCGCCGTCGGCCCGTAGTACGCCGCACGCCAGTCCTTGAGCGTCGAGTCCGTGTAGTTCTGGTACGCCGCCCCCGAAGCGTGGCGCCTCATCGCGGCGTGGGCTTCGCCGAGCCATGACTGGGCCGCCGAACCGGAGGTTCCCGCGCGCCAGGACGCGATGTACTGGGCCAGCAGGCGGGAGCGGCGGTGCACGAAGGCCGTCGCCGTGGGGGCCACGCGGTTGATCTCGCCGCCGAGCGCCGTCAGCTGGACGGTGCCGGCGCCGCCTCGTACCGACTCGATCTGGTTCAGCAGCGTCTGGATGCCCGTCGTCGAGATCGTGCGGTCGAAGAAGTCCGAGCGGGCGGCGTACGTCTCGCGGCCCAGCGCGCCCTCGGGGGAGCGGCCGGGGGTCGTGCCGGGCAGATGGCACTGGGCGTCGGAGGAGAAGGAGGAGCAGCCCGCGTACACCTCCATCGACTCCTCGTACGAGCGGCGCCGGAGGAAGGCGTTGCCGGGCTGGGCGCCGATCCGGTCGGCCAGGCGGTCCACCGCGTTCTGCAGCTCGGCGTGGGTGCCGAGGGAGAAGGCGGAGATGGAGATGGTGGGGGCGGCGCCGGCCGTGTTCGCGAGGTGGAGCGAGGACCAGATCTCGTCGGGCTGGTCCGGGCCCCACTCCTGCCAGGCCGCGAGCACGGCGGCGGCCCGCGACCAGGGCCAGGTCAGATTCGCGGTGACAGCCTGCGGGGCCGGGTGGGTGCGGAAACGCAGCTCGGTGACCACACCGAAGTTGCCGTTGCCCGCGCCGCGCAGCGCCCAGAAGAGGTCCTTGTTGTCGTCGGCGTCGGCCGTCAGCTCCTTGCCGTCGGCGGTGACCAGCGTGGCCTGGGTGAGGCTGTCGCAAGTCAGGCCGTACGCGCGCGAGACCACGCCGTGTCCGCCGCCGAGCGTGAGGCCCGAGACGCCGACGCTCGGGCACGAGCCGGCCGGGATCGTGACGCCCTTCGCGGCGAGCGCGCGGTAGACGTCGATCAGCTTGGCGCCCGCGCCGATGACCGCCTCGTTGCCCGATGCCCGGACCTTGGCGATCTTCGAAACGTCGACGATGAGGCGGCCGTTGCCCGAGGACCAGCCGGCGTAGGAGTGGCCGCCGTTGCGGATGGCGACGGGGACCTTGTGGGCACGGGCGTACGCCAGCGTCGTACGGACGTCGTCCGCGTGGGAGACGTAGGCGACGGCCGTCGGCTTCAGCGAGTCGAAACGCGTGTTGTAGAGCTGGCGGGCGGCTGCCCAGGCCTCGTCGCCCGGGCGGACCAGGCTGCCGTCCAGATCCTTGGCGAGGGCCGCCAGGTCGGCCGCGACGGCTCCGCTGTTTGTCCCGATCGGCGTACTTGACATGCGCGCCCCCTCGGCGGTCCCCGGCTCGGAATCGCCGCCGCTGCATCCGGCGGTGACCGCGGCGGCGAGGGCCGCGGTGCTACCGCCTACGAACGTACGCCGTCGCATGAGTGCCTCCCGTGGTTTCACGTGGAACGAGACGAGACCGCGGAGTCGAGGGTTCCATCTCATGCCGGTGAGCGGGACCTGGGAGAGCGCCGGCGGGACCCGGGCGGCTTACCCGTACGTTGACCAGGAAGCAGGGCGGTGCGGAAACCTTCACGTGCTCTCACCGTGAGCATTCCGTGACCTCACCGCACTGACGGCAGGGGTTCACCTTCCGTTCACTCACGGCCATCGGCCGCTTCACCTCTTCTGCCTAATTTCGGCCTTACGCGGTGCGTGGTGCGAACGGAAGTGAGCTCACGTATCACTCGAATCAGGCGGTACGTACGCCAAACCGGTACGTACTGGCAAGTATGACGTTGGCAAGTACGACGGCAGCCTCCTGCAGACGAGGGGCTGCACCACGACTTCGCACGCCGCCTCTGGGGCGGCTCCTGGAAGGAACTCCCGAAAGTGAAGCTTCAGCGCAAGAACCGGCTTCGCGCCCTTTCCCTCGGTGCTGTCGCCGTCTCCGGCGCCCTGGCCCTGACGGCGTGCGGCTCCGACGACACCGGCGGCAGTACCGGCAGCGGTGACAGCACCGCCAAGGCCGGCAACATCAAGTGTGACGACGCCAAGGGGCAGCTGCTCGCCGATGGTTCGTCCGCGCAGAAGAACGCGATGGACGCCTGGGTCAAGCAATTCTCCGCCGCCTGCGGAGTGCAGATCAACTACAAGGCCGGCGGCTCCGGCGCCGGCGTCACCGCGTTCACCCAGGGGCAGGTCGCCTTCGCGGGTTCCGACTCCGCGCTGAAGCCCGAAGAGGTCACCGCCTCCAAGGAGCAGTGTGAGGGCGGCCAGGGCATCAACCTCCCGATGGTCGGCGGCCCGATCGCGGTCGGCTACAAGCTCTCCGGCGTCGACAACCTGGTCCTGAACGCGGACACGCTGGCCAAGATCTTCGACAGCCAGATCACCAAATGGAACGACCCGGCGATCGCGGAGCTGAACCCCGACGCCAAGCTGCCCGCCACCAAGATTCAGGCCTTCCACCGCTCGGACGAGTCCGGCACCACGGACAACTTCACCAAGTACCTCAAGGCAGCGGCCCCCGACGTCTGGGGCAAGTACGAGGGTGGCAAGGCCTGGGAGGCCAAGGGCGGCCAGTCCGCTCCGCAGTCTTCCGGTGTCACTGCGCAGGTGAAGCAGACCGAGGGCGCGATCGGCTACATGGAGCTGTCCTACGCCAAGGAGGGCATCAGCACGGTTGACCTCGACACAGGGGCCCCCGAGCCGGTCGAGGCCACCGTGGACAACGCCACCAAGGCCATCGCCGACGCCAAGGTCGTCGGCACGGGCAAGGACCTCGCGCTCGAGCTGAACTACGAGACCAAGGCCGAGGGCGCCTACCCGATGGTCCTGGTCACGTACGAGATCGCCTGCGACAAGGGCAACAAGGCCGACACCCTGCCCGCCACCAAGGCGTTCCTGCGCTACATGGCGAGCGAGGACGGCCAGAAGATCCTCGCCGAGAACGACTACGCGCCGATCCCCCAGGAGATCATCGCCAAGGTCCGTACGACCGTCGAGGGCCTGAGCTGACCTGAGTGCGGCCCGACCCGTTGTGACCGGGCCGGGCCGCATCGTCCGGTGCACCGCCGCCAGGAGCCGCTCGTCATGGGCGGCTCTGCAGACCGGAGAACCCGATGGGTATATCAACACAAGACACAGTGCCTCCCCCCTCCAAGCCATCCGCGGCCGAACAGAAGCGAGCTGCCCGCGGTGCCACCCGGCCCGGAGACCGGATCTTCCTCGGTCTCACCCGCGGTTCGGGCATCCTGCTGCTGGTGATCATGGCCGCCATCGCGGTCTTCCTCACCTACCGCGCCGCACTCGCGATCAGCAAGGACGAGGGCAACTTCCTCACCACCTTCGACTGGAACACCTCCGCCGACCCGCCGGTCTTCGGCATCGCCGTCCTGGCCTTCGGCACGGTGGTCTCCTCGGTCATCGCCATGGTCATCGCCGTTCCGATCGCGGTGGCCATCGCGCTCTTCCTCACGCACTACGCCCCGCGCCGCCTCAGCGGCCCGATCGCGTACGTGATCGACCTGCTCGCCGCGGTGCCGTCCATCGTGTACGGCCTGTGGGGCGCCCTCATCCTCGTACCGCATCTGATCGGCCTCTACAGCTGGCTGGACGAATACCTCGGCTGGACCGGCATCTTCGAGTGGCAGGGCGGCGCCCCCCGCTCGATGCTCACCGTCGGCATCCTGCTCGCGATCATGATCCTGCCGATCGTCACGAACGTGAGCCGTGAGGTCTTCCGCCAGGCCCCGCAGATGATCGAGGAGGCGGCTCTCGCCCTCGGTGCCACCCGCTGGGAGGTCATCCGCATGGCCGTCCTGCCCTTCGGCCGCTCCGGCGTGATCTCCGCCTCGATGCTCGGCCTCGGCCGCGCGCTCGGCGAGACCATGGCCGTGGCCACCGTGCTGTCGCCGGACTTCCTGATCCACACCAGCCTGCTCGACCCGGGCGGCGGCACCTTCGCCCAGAACATCGCCAGCAAGTTCAGCGAGGCGACGGAGTTCGGCCGTGACGCGCTCATCGCATCCGGTCTGGTCCTGTTCGTCATCACCCTGCTGGTCAACGGTGCGGCCCGCGCGATCATCGCCCGCCGCAAGGAGTACTCGGGGGCCAACGCATGAGCCACGCAGCCGTCACCGACAAGCGCCCCAGCACCCTGCGCGGCGCCCACCTCCCCAAGTGGTTCGCATGGGCGACCGCAGCGGCCTCCCTCGCCGTCGCCGCCGGCATCGGCCTGGCGGCCGGCCTGCACAGCAAGATCCAGTGGGGCCTGATCGCCTCGATCCTCTTCGTCCTCGGTACGTACCTCATCTCCACGAAGGTCGAGGGCAAGCGGCAGGCCAAGGACCGCGTCGCGACCTCCGTGGTCTGGGTGGCCTTCCTGCTCGCCGTCGTCCCGCTGGTCTCCCTGGTGTGGACGACCGTCTCGCGCGGTGTGAAGGTCCTCGACGGTTACTTCCTGACGCACTCGATGGGTGTGGTCGCGGACGACGAGGTGGGCGGCGGTATCTACCACGCCATCCTCGGCACCGCGGAGCAGGTCGGCCTCGCCACCCTGATCGGTGCGCCGATCGGTGTGCTCACCGCGATCTACCTGGTGGAGTACGGGCGCGGCAAGCTCGCCAAGTCCGTCACCTTCTTCGTCGACGTCATGACGGGCATCCCGTCGATCGTCGCGGGTCTGTTCATCCTCAGCCTCATGCTGATGTTCGACATGCAGCCCTTCGGCTTCGCCGGATCGCTCGCGCTGGCCATCCTGATGATGCCGGTCGTGGTCCGCTCCACCGAGGAGATGCTCAAGCTCGTGCCGAACGAGCTGCGCGAGGCCTCCCTCGCGTTGGGCGTCCCCAAGTGGCGCACCATCATCAAGGTGGTCGTGCCGACCTCTGTCGGCGGCATCACCACCGGCATCATGCTGGCGGTAGCCCGTATCGCCGGTGAGACCGCGCCCGTACTGCTGCTCGTGTTCGGCGGCAACTTCATCAACTCGAACCCGTTCGAGGGCCCGCAGCAGTCGCTGCCGCTCTACATCTTCCAGCAGTACGGAGCGGGCTCGACCGCGGGGTACGACCGTGCCTGGGCGGCCTCGTTGGTGCTGATCGCCATCGTGATGATCCTCAACCTCGCGGCCCGCGGCATCGCCCGTTGGAAGGCCCCGAAGGCTGGTCGCTGACGCGGCCATACAGCGACCGGACTTGAACTCCCCGAAAGAAGCAGTGATCCCATGGCCAAGCGAATCGACGTAAGCGGTCTGACCGCCTACTACAGCGCCCACAAGGCAATCGAAGACATCTCCATGACCGTCGAGCCCCGCTCCGTGACGGCCTTCATCGGCCCGTCCGGCTGCGGCAAGTCGACGTTCCTGCGCACGCTGAACCGTATGCACGAGGTCACCCCCGGCGGCCGCGTCGAGGGCAAGGTGCTGCTCGACGACGAGGACCTGTACGGGTCCGGGGTCGACCCCGTCGCCGTACGCAGCACGATCGGCATGGTCTTCCAGCGGCCCAACCCCTTCCCCACGATGTCGATCTTCGACAACGTCGCGGCGGGGCTTCGGCTCAACGGCTCGTACAAGAAGGCCGAGCTGGCGGACGTCGTCGAGAAGTCCCTCAAGGGCGCGAACCTCTGGAACGAGGTCAAGGACCGCCTGAACAAGCCCGGTTCGGGGCTGTCGGGTGGTCAGCAGCAGCGGCTGTGCATCGCGCGGGCGATCGCGGTCGAGCCGCAGGTGCTGCTGATGGACGAGCCGTGCTCCGCCCTCGACCCGATCTCGACGCTCGCGATCGAGGACCTGATCGGGGAGCTGAAGGAGCGCTTCACGATCGTCATCGTGACGCACAACATGCAGCAGGCGGCTCGTGTCTCCGACCGCACCGCCTTCTTCAACCTCTCGGCGGTCGGCCAGCCCGGCAAGCTCATCGAGGTCGACGAGACGGAACGGATCTTCTCGAACCCGTCCGTCCAGGCGACCGAGGACTACATCTCCGGCCGCTTCGGCTGACGCCAGGCCCCTCGCGGTGCTGCATGGCGGTGCCACCGCGAGGTTGATAGGGCCCGCCCCTGGCTCCCGGGGGCGGGCCCGTCACTTGGGGCTGCGCCCCGGGTTCCCCCAGGGCTGCGCCCCGGGTTCCCCCAGGGCTGCACCCCGGGTTCCCCCGGGTTGCGGCCCGGGCCCGTCGCAGCAGGGCTGCGTCCTCCGGACCCACCAGGGGTTTCGCCCCCGCCCCCCTACCCGTCCCATCGCCGGGGCTCCGCCCCGGACCCCTGGGGGCTCCGGCCCCGATCCCCTCTGAGAAGTTGTGTGTCGGCTGCGGGTTCGTTGTGGCTGGTCGCGCAGTTCCCCGCGCCCCTTTAGGGGCGCCCATAAAAGGGCGCCCCTAAAGGGGCGCCGTCGAGTGTCCCTTCGCGTCCTGTCTCGCCAGACTCCGCGCCCGCCGTGCCGGCCCCCGCCAGCCGCAACTGCACCGGGCCACGCAGAAGGGGCCCTGCTCGACCGTTGTCGTGCGGTGTTCCGGGGGGTCGGCCTCGGTCTGTTCTGACACGTTCACCACCGTACCGAGGCTGAGTAAACGCTTGCTCCAGTAGCGCCACGGCGTGACGACGCCCCTGAGCCGTCGTTAAGGCCAACGACAGGAGGCGCGCGAAGGACGGCCCGGCTGGGGGTAGGCAGGCGATGGTGGAGCGGCAGCACAGGGGCGGGAGCGGGGCGGTCGCCCTGGCCGCCACGGTGGCGGGACTGATGGTGTGCGCCACCGGATGCACGGGCAGCGGAGCCGCCGCCGAGAGCACGCGCACCGCCACCGCCCCGGTCGAAGTGCTGCGGCAGGCCTCCACGAACCTTGTGCAGGCGGGCAGTTCCAAGGCGCACACCTCGATGGAGATGGCCACCGGCGGCACCCGCGTGACCATCCGCGGCACGGGCGTCTACGACTACCGGCGGCAGGTCGGCCGCCTGAAGGTGCGCCTCCCCCAGGACCCGGCCGGCGCCGACGGGCACCGCCCGATCACCGAACTGCTCGCACCGGGCGCCCTCTACATGAAGAACCGCGGAGCCGGAGTGCCCGCCGACAAATGGGTCCGCGTCGACACGGCCACCCTCTCCGACGGCAACCTCGTCACCGGCGGCGCCACCGATCCCTTCGCCGCCGCCGAACTGCTGCGGGGCACGCGCAAGGCGACGTACGTGGGGAGGACGAGCGTCGCGGGCACGCCCGTACGGCACTACCGCGGGACCGCCGACCTCGGCGAGGCGGCGGAGCGGGCCTCGGACGGCAACCGCGGACCCTTGCGGGCGGCGGCGAAGGGGTTCGCCTCCGCCGACGTCCCCTTCGACGCCTACCTCGACGAACAAGGACGCATCCGGAAGCTCCGGCACCGCTTCAGCTTTGTGAACGGGCAGCAGGAGAGTACGGTCGCGGTCGCCTCTACGTTGCTGCTGTACGACTTCGGGGCCCCCGCAGACGTACGGCTGCCGGCGGCCGGGGACATCTACGCGGGAAAGATCGCCGAGTAGTCGAGCCCCACCGGAGCGCTCGCACGGCCGGAATGTGCGGGGCCGGAAATGGTCCGTTGGTGCCATGCGCCGTGTGTAGGCCGCTCCCTACTCTAGGAAGTCGGTGACGGCAGGAAGAGGTGATGCACGTGGCTCCGGCGCGCGGTACGGCAGTTCAGGACCACGTGGCCCTCGCCGAGATCGAGCTGTGCGGCGACCTGATCATCGCGGCCTCGGCCGCCGGTGAGGACCGGCTCAGCCCCGACCGCATCGACGAGGTGCTCAAGCTGGCCGAGGAGCGCTTCCTCGAGGAGTACGGCGAGGACGCCGAGAAGTAGACGTGGCGCGGTTCCTCCGCGCCACGTTGCTGCGTACGTCACCGATGCGGCAGGTGCGTACGTACGCGAATGTCACGTACGCAACAGCCGGCCGATCGCCTTCGTCGCCTCCTCCACCTTCGCGTCGATCTCCGCGCCGCCCTTGACGGCCGCGTCAGCGACGCAATGACGGAGGTGCTCCTCGAGGAGTTGGAGGGCGAAGGACTGCAGGGCCTTCGTGGAGGCGGAGACCTGGGTGAGTATGTCGATGCAGTAGACGTCCTCGTCGACCATCCGCTGCAGTCCGCGGATCTGGCCCTCGATCCGGCGCAGGCGCTTGAGGTGCTCGTCCTTCTGCTTGTGGTAGCCGTGGATCCCGCGGTCGTGGTCGGTCACCACGTCCGGCGCGCCCGCGGAGGGCGCGGTTTCTCCGGTCTCGGTCGTCGTCATCGCGTCCTCCTGCTGCTCGTTCCGGCGAACGTGCCTGGTTCGTCGGTTACGTATACCCGGGATGGGTATATGGTAACGAATTTTGCTGGGTATACGGCCCTTGGCCGATACGCCGCTACCCCCGGTCGACCATCCAATGGACTCTGTGCGGAGCACTTTGCCTCATGGGTGACACTGGGGGACGGCCCGTTTCCCGTGGCTGGATGGTGCACCTAGCATCAGCCTGACCGAAACCAAAGCAATCCGAGGAACCCACGTGCGATTTCGTCTGACCCCCAGGGAGACGAGCTTCTACGATATGTTCGCCGCCTCCGCGGACAACATCGTCACGGGCTCCAAGCTCCTCATGGAACTGCTCGGGGCTGACGCCTCCGGCCGGACCGAGATCGCCGAGCGTATGCGGGCTGCGGAACATGCCGGTGACGATGCCACACACGCGATCTTCCACCAGTTGAACTCCTCGTTCATCACGCCGTTCGACCGCGAGGACATCTACAAACTCGCCTCGTGCCTCGACGACATCATGGACTTCATGGAGGAGGCCGTCGACCTGGTCGTCCTCTATAACGTCGAGGAGCTTCCGAAGGGCGTCGAGCAGCAGATCGAGGTACTGGCGCGGGCGGCCGAGCTGACGGCCGAGGCCATGCCGAACCTCCGCACGATGGACAACCTCACCGAGTACTGGATCGAGGTCAACCGCCTGGAGAATCAGGCCGACCAGATCCACAGAAAGCTTCTTGCGCACCTGTTCAACGGCAAGTACGACGCCATCGAGGTGCTCAAGCTCAAGCAGATCGTGGATGTGCTGGAGGAAGCGGCGGACGCGTTCGAGCACGTGGCGAACACGGTGGAGACCATCGCCGTCAAGGAGTCCTGACCTCTCCATGGACACCTTCGCTCTGGTCGTGACCATCGGGGTCGCGCTCTTCTTCACGTACACCAACGGCTTTCACGACTCGGCGAACGCGATCGCGACGTCCGTGTCGACGCGGGCGCTGACGCCGCGGGCGGCGCTCGCGATGGCCGCGGTGATGAACCTCGTGGGTGCCTTTCTGGGCAGCGGGGTCGCCAAGACGGTCAGCGAGGGGCTGATCTCCACGCCGCATGGCTCGAAGGGGATGGGGATCCTCTTCGCGGCGCTCGTCGGCGCGATCACCTGGAACCTGATCACCTGGTACTTCGGCCTGCCGTCCTCCTCTTCTCACGCGTTGTTCGGTGGCATGGTCGGCGCGGCTCTGGCCGGCGGGACG
The DNA here is from genome assembly GCF_039532825.1 of Streptomyces vastus. Taxonomy (NCBI): domain Bacteria; kingdom Bacillati; phylum Actinomycetota; class Actinomycetes; order Kitasatosporales; family Streptomycetaceae; genus Streptomyces; species Streptomyces vastus. The sequence continues at coordinate 63,352 of NZ_BAAASJ010000001.1, read as the reverse complement.
ACCGTCTACTGGTCCGGTGTGCTGGAGAAGATCATCATCCCGATGTTCGTCTCGCCGCTGGTCGGTCTGGGTGTGGGCTACCTGGTGATGACCGCGATCATGTGGATCTTCCGCCACTCGAATCCGCACAAGGCGAAGCGTGGTTTCCGTATAGCGCAGACGGTGTCGGCGGCGGGAATGGCGCTCGGTCACGGTCTTCAGGACGCGCAGAAGACGATGGGCATCGTGGTGATGGCACTGGTCATCGCGGATGTCGAGGACTACGGCGATCCGATACCGGTGTGGGTGAAGGTGGCCTGTGCGGTGATGCTGTCGCTGGGGACGTATGCGGGGGGCTGGCGCATCATGCGGACGCTCGGCCGCAAGATCATCGAGCTTGATCCGCCTCAGGGATTTGCCGCGGAGACGACCGGGGCGTCGATCATGTTCGTCACGGCCTTCCTCTTCAAGGCGCCCATCTCCACGACCCATATCATCACGTCGGCGATCATGGGTGTGGGGGCGACGAAGCGGGTGAATGCCGTGCGCTGGGGGGTCGCCAAGAACATCGTTCTCGGCTGGTTCATCACGATGCCGGCGGCGGCGCTGGTCGCGGCGCTGAGCTTCTGGATCGTCAACCTCGCGTTTCTGTAGGCGGGGTTTTTCGCCCCCGCCGCCCCTACCCGTCCCATCCCGGGGCCAGCCCCGGACCCCGCTGGGGGCTGCGCCCCCGGACCCCGCTGGGGGCTGCGCCCCCGGACCCCCTTCGGGGCTGCGCCCCCAGACCCCCTTCGGGGCTGGGCTCCAGGGCCCGCTTGGGCGCTGTGTCCCCGGGCCCGCTTGGGCGCTGTGTCCCCGGGCCCGCTTGGGGTTGGGCTCCAGGGCCCGCTTGGGCGCTGTGTCCCCGGGCCCGCTTGGGCGCTGTGTCCCCGGGCCCGCTTGGGGTTGGGCTCCAGGGCCTGCTTGGGGGCTGCGCCCCTAGACCCCGCTTGAGGGCTGCGCCTTGAGGGCTGCGCCTTGAGGGCTGCGCCTTGAGGGCTGCGCCTTGAGGGCTGCGCCCCCAGACCTCCTTCACGGCTCCGCCCCGGGCCCCCTTGAGGACCGCCGGTAGCGGAGCGCTACGCGTGGCGCAGTACCGCCAGTAGCTCGTCGACCAGGACCTGATCGCGAGGCTGTGTCAGCCGCTCCTTGGCGGTGACCGGAGGAAGCCAGCGGAGGCGGTCCACTTCGTCGTTGGGGGTGAAGTGGCCCTTGGTCGCCTCGGCCGCCCAGTAGCAGACTTCCTTGGGGCGGCCGTTGGCCAAGTAGCGCACAGTGGGCAGCCGGGGGCCGGGTGCGCAGTCGAAGCCGGTCTCCTCCTCGACCTCCCGTACCGCCCCGGCGAGCGGATCTTCGCCGCGCTTCAGCTTGCCCTTGGGGTGCGACCAGTCGTCGTACTTGGGCCTGTGGACCAGGCAGATCTCCAGTTCGCTGTCGACGGGCGAGCGGCGCCACAGGACGCAGCCCGCCGCGAGAACGGGGTCGCCGTTGGTCGTCTGCACAGTCCCTCCCTGGGTCATGAAGTACCGACTGTCTCCTTTAACCAGGCCTGCCGGAACGCGAACCTGGCCGCTTCCACCTCGTGTCGCTGGTCCGCGTGCAGCACCCCGAGCGCGTACGCCGTCGCCGGGGCGATGCGCGGGGTGCGGGCCGCCGATGCCGCCGCCGTGGCCGCTTCCGCCGCGTCACGGTGCCGGTCCAGGGCCTGGCCGGCGTTCAACAGGCGTACGTCTACGGGGGATTCCGTGCCGTACATGACCTCGCGGGCGTAGCGGTGCAGGCGCAGCAGGAGGCGGACCTGGTGCCAGGGGGCGTCCTGCGGTTGCGGGGCCGGGTCCGCTGAGAGGCCGTGGACGAGGGCTTCGGCGTTGTACGGATGGCCCGCGCTGACCAGGGGAAGTCCGGCGATGGCGTCGGTGAGGCGGCCCTCCGCGGCTGCCGCGAGCGGCTTGAGGTCGGCGCTGCTCGCGGCGGGGCTCAGCGGGACCTCGCTGGCGAGCACGGCGACGCTGTCCGCGACGGCGTGGAAGCGGCTGGAGCCGAGTGCCTGCAGGGCTGCCGAGTGGGCGCGCGTACGGGCCAGGGTCATCTGGCGTTCCAGGAGGGCGCCCGCTTTTGCCGCCCCCACGGTGAGGGTGCTCTTCTCCTGACGCGGCTCTGACGCCGCCTGTGCTGGAATCGGGGAGCAGCCGGACAGCCGGTTCAGTGCCCCGAGCAGCCGGTCGAGGCGGGCCGCGTACGCGTGCTCGCGCGCCAGCGTGCCCGACAACCACGCCAGTTCGGGGCGCATGCCCTCCGACCAGTCGGTGTCCAGGAGCGGGCGGAAGGTGTGGAGCGTGCCGCTGATGCGGCGGGCCGAGCGGCGCAGGGCGCGGGCCGCGTCGACGGTCTCCTCCGTGCCGTTGCCGCCGCCGTTGGACGACGTGCCGCCGGTCTCGCGGTGCTGGCGCAGCGCGCGGAGGAACTCCGTGGCCTGGTTCTGAAGGTAGGCCTCCAGGGTGTCCCCGGCCACGGGACCGGCCGCAGGGTCAAGGTGTTGCTTTGCCACGCCGGCGCCTCCGGGCGTCTATGAGCATCTCCTGGACGTTGCGCAGCTGCTGTCCGTCGCCGTCGGCCGCGTGGCGAGTCCACTCGCCGTCGGGGCCGAGGTGCCAGGAGGAGGTCTTGTCGGACATGCCGGTCTCGAGGAGCCGGCTGAGCGAGGCCCGGTGCGCCGGGTCCTTGACCCGGACCAGGGCCTCGATCCGGCGGTCGAGGTTGCGGTGCATCATGTCGGCGCTGCCGAACCACACCTCCGGCTCGCCGCCGTTGCCGAAGGCGAAGATGCGGGAGTGTTCGAGGAAGCGGCCGAGGACGGATCGTACTCGTATGTTCTCGGACAGATCGGGCACGCCGGGCCGCACCGCGCAGATGCCCCGCACCCACACGTCCACCGGGACACCCGCCTGGGAGGCGCGGTAGAGGGCGTCGATGACCGCCTCGTCCACCATCGAGTTGACCTTGATACGCACATACGCGGGACGTCCGGCGCGATGGTGCTGCGCCTCCTTGTTGATCCGTGCGATCAGGCCGTCGCGCAGGGACTTGGGGGCGACGAGGAGGCGGCGGTAGGTCTCGCGGCGGGAGTAGCCGGAGAGCCGGTTGAAGAGGTCGGAGAGGTCCGCGCCGACCTGGGCGTCGGCGGTCAGCAGGCCGATGTCCTCGTACAGGCGGGCCGTCTTCGGGTGGTAGTTGCCCGTGCCCACATGGGAGTAGCGGGCCAGCGTCTCGCCTTCCTGGCGGACCACCAGCGACAGCTTGCAGTGCGTCTTCAGGCCGACGAGCCCGTACACGACATGGCAGCCCGCCTCCTCCAGCTTGCGGGCCCACTTGATGTTGGCCTGCTCGTCGAAGCGCGCCTTGATCTCGACCAGGACGAGGACCTGCTTGCCCGACTCGGCGGCGTCTATGAGGGCGTCCACGATCGGTGAGTCGCCGGAGGTGCGGTACAGCGTCTGCTTGATCGCGAGCACGTCCGGGTCCGTCGCGGCCTGCTCCAGGAAGGCCTGCACGGAGGTGGAGAAGGAGTCGTACGGGTGGTGCAGCAGGACGTCGTGCTCCCGCAGGGCGGCGAAGATGTCCGGCGCGGACGCCGACTCGACCTCGGCGAGATCGCGATGGGTGCCCGCGACGAACTTCGGGTACTTCAGCTCGGGCCGGTCGAGACGGCTGATGCCGAAGAGGCCGGTGAGGTCCAGGGGGCCGGGCAGCGGGTACACCTCGGCCTCGGAGACCTTCAGCTCCCGCCGGAGGAGATTGAGGACGTACGGGTCGATGGACTCCTCGACCTCCAGGCGCACCGGCGGCCCGAAGCGGCGCCGCATGAGCTCCTTCTCCAGGGCCTGGAGCAGGTTCTCGGCGTCGTCCTCCTCGACCTCCAGGTCCTCGTTGCGGGTGACCCGGAACATGTGGTGCTCCAGGACCTCCATCCCCGGGAACAGCTCCTCCAGGTGGGCCGGCGCGGAAATCACGTCCTCCAGGGGGACGTAACGGCCGGGCGAGGCCTCCAGGAAGCGGGACAGCAGCGGCGGCACCTTGACGCGGGCGAAGTGCCGGTGGCCGGAGATCGGGTTGCGCACCACGACCGCGAGGTTCAGGGACAGGCCCGAGATGTACGGGAAGGGGTGCGCCGGGTCGACCGCGAGGGGGGTGAGGACCGGGAAGATCTGGTTGCGGAACAGCGTGAAGAGGCGGGCCTGCTCCTTCTCCGTCAGCTCGCCCCAGCGGACCAGGTGGATGCCCTCCTCGGCGAGCTCGGGGGCCACGTCCTCCTGGTAGCAGGCGGCGTGCCGGGCCATGAGCTCGCGGGAGCGGGCCCAGATCATCTCCAGCACTTCACGCGGCTGCAGACCGGAGGCCGAGCGGGTCGCGACGCCGGTCGCGATACGCCGCTTCAGGCCTGCCACGCGGACCATGAAGAACTCGTCCAGGTTGCTGGCGAAGATCGCGAGGAAGTTCGCCCGCTCCAGGAGGGGCGTGTTCGGATCCTCGGCGAGTTCCAGGACGCGCTCGTTGAACGCGAGCCAGCTGCGCTCCCGGTCCAGGAAGCGGTTCTGCGGCAGCTGGGCGCCGACGCCGTCGGCCTCCTCGTACACGTCGAGGTCGGCGTCGAGGTCGGGCTCCAGGTCGGAGACCACGGCCGCCACGGTGTGCGGGCGGTGCGCGGCGATGGAGCCGACGGAGGGCTGGGCGTGCTGAACCTGGACTTCGTGCTGGGTCATGAACCCATTGTTCCGCGCCGGAACCGGAACGGGCGCGTCAGAAGAAGCGGGCGGGAGCGCGGCGACGAACTGAAGGCTCCTGCTCTCCTGCACAGGCGAGGGCTCGTTCTCCGGGGGAGGCGAAGGCTCGGGGACGGAGGGGTTCATTCGCCGAGGGTCGCAAGCCCGTCTGAATCGATGGTTACGGCGACATGACGTGCGGGATAGCGGGGGGCGGCTCCGAGACGACTGCCTCCGGTGGTCGGGCGGGTTCGCGTAGGGGGTGGTGGGTTTCAACTCGTGGGCGGGTGCGGCTGTCTGTGGCTGCGGATCGAGGCGGGTGCGAAGGTCTTTCCCGATCGCGTGAACCGATCCGTGGGGCTCGTCCGATGAGGAGATGTGAGCGGAAAAAGAAGCGACGGGGAGCTGCTGCGGGCGGTCGTGGCGGACGGGGACCGGCGCGCCTTCGAAGAGCTGTATCGGAGGTACGCGCCGTGGCTCGCCGCGCGGCTGCGCGGGCGGTGCGCCGATGCCGAGGTCGTCGACGACGTCGTCCAGGAGACGTTTCTCGCCGTGTGGCGGGGCAGCGCCCGCTATCGGGAGGACGGCGATGTGGCGGGGTGGCTGTGGCGGATCGGCTCACGGCGGTTGATCGACGCGCTGCGGGGCGACGGTGCGCGGGGGCGGATGCGGCAGGCGCTCGCGCGGCTGCGGCACCGGGACGAGGCGTCCGCGGAGGAGCGCGTGCTCTCGGGGGTTGAGCACGGGGACCTCGCGGGCGCCCTCGTCCGGCTGTCGCCGGAGCTCAGGGCCGTTCTCCAGGCCACGGTCATCGACGGACTGACCACCCGGGAAGCGGCCGTCCTGCTGGGCATTCCGCCCGGCACGGTCAAGACGCGGGCGCTGCGTGCCCGCAAGCAGCTGCGGGAGGAGTTGGCATGAGCTGGCATGTAGCCAAGGACGATCTCCGCGCCTATGTACGGGGCGAACTGGCGCCGCCCGCGCTCTGGTCCGCCGACACGCACCTCGCCGCCTGCGCTCCGTGCCGGGCCGTGCTGGCCGAGGTCGGCGACCCGGTGGCGCTGGACGAGGGCTGGGAGCGGCTTGACGCCGAGCTGGACGCGCCGAGGCCCGGGTTCGTGGAGTCGCTGCTGGTGCGGCTCGGCGTCGCGGACCACACGGCGCGACTGCTCGCGGCCACGCCCGTGCTGCGGCTGTCCTGGCTGGGCGCGCTCGTAGCCGTACTGGCCATGACGATAGTGGCCACCCATTCCGTACGGTCCGCGGAGTCGCCCACGCTGTTCCTCGCGCTCGCGCCGCTGCTGCCGCTCGCCGGGGTCGCGCTGTCGTACGGGCCCGTGCTGGACCCGACGTACGAGATGGCGGTGGTCTCGCCGGTGCACGGCTTCCGGCTGCTGATGATCCGGACGCTCGCCGTGCTGCCGGTCGGTCTCGGGCTCAACGGCCTGGCGAGCCTGGCCCTGCCCTCGTACGGTCTGCTCGCGGCGGCCTGGCTCCTGCCGGCGCTGGCTCTCACGGCCCTCGCCCTCGCGCTGACTCCGAGGCTGGGCCCGGTCGCCGCGCCCTGTGTGGTGGGCGGTGCCTGGGTGGCGTTGCTGGTGGTGGCCGACCAGATGGCGTCCTCGGGCAGCACGCTCGCGCCGTTCACGGCTCCGGGGCAGGGCGGCGCGGCACTGGTGGCGGGCCTCGCCAGCTGGCTTCTGTACTACGTACGTGATCGTTTCGACTTCTCCAACGGGAGCACCGGGAGTGCCGTATGAACCTCACCCCCTCCACCACCTCGCGCAGGTGGCTCAAGCTGCTCAAGGCCGCGGCGCTGATGACCGCGTCGGTGCTCGTGCAGATCCTGCGTTTCGTGCTCGAGCTCGTGGTCGTGTTCGCGCAGACGTCCCGTAGCCGGGGGTCCTCCTCCAGCTCCAGCGGAGGGGACGACGGGTGAGGGTCGCGGCTACCCCTCTCGCCTCCTCCCTCTCCCGTTTCTCTCCTTGTTTCCGTAGGAGTCCCGCATGACCGACCTCCGTACGACCCCCACGGTGTCCGCCGCCGGGCTGACCCTGCGCTATGGCAGAACGGCCGCCCTCGACGACGTGTCCCTACGGCTCACGTCCGGCGTGACCGGGCTGCTCGGGCCGAACGGCGCGGGCAAGACGACGCTGCTGCGGGTGCTGGCCACGGCCGTGTCTCCCGACCGGGGCGCGTTCACCGTGCTCGGGCACGATCCGGCCACCGCGGCGGGACGCCATGAGGTGCGGCGCGGGCTGGGTTATCTGCCACAGACGCCCGGTTTCCATCCGGACTTCACGGCCTTCGCCTTCGTCGACTATGTGGCGATCCTCAAGGAGATGACCGACCGCGCGGCCCGGCACCGGGAAGTGCGGCGTGTGCTCGACGCGGTCGATCTCGGGGACGTACGCAGCCGGCGGATCCGTCGGCTGTCGGGCGGAATGCGGCAGCGGGTCGCGCTGGCCGCCGCGCTGGTGGGGGACCCCGGTTTCCTCGTACTGGACGAGCCGACGGTCGGGCTCGATCCCGAACAGCGCATGCGTTTCAGGGAGTTGATCGCCACGGCGGGCGAGGGGCGTACGGTCCTGCTCTCCACCCACCAGACCGAGGACGTCGCGATGCTCTGCCACCGCGTGATCGTCCTGGCCGGCGGCCGCGTCCGCTTCGAGGGCACCCCGGCCGAGCTGACCGCGCGGGCGGAGGGCCGGGTGTGGAGCGGTACGGAGCGGGATCCGGGCGCGAAGGCCGCATGGCGCACGGGGACGGGGGCGTTCCGGCACCTCGGGGATCCGCCGGAGGGGGCGACGCTGGTCGAACCCACGCTGGAGGACGGCTACTTGCTCTCGCTGGAGGCTTCCGAGGCTTCGGAGGTGGCCGCGTGAGTACGACGGTTTCGGAGGTCCGGTCAGCCGCGCAGGTCGTGACCACGGACTCCCGCAGACGCTGGGTGGCTGTGATCGCGCTCGCCCGGTTCGAGGCGCGCGAACTGTTCCTGCAGATACCGATGTTCGTCCTGTTCCTGGCCTATGTCGTATCGGCCGGCTGGGAGTTGTGGCAGGGCGATGACGAGGCGGGTCCGTACCCGGTGCTGCAGGACGTGGACCGCTCCACGCAGTGGTCGTCGTCGGTGCTCCTGTGGATCGCGCTGGTGATATGTGTCCACCGGGCCGTGCTGCGGTCCCGTCAGCAGGGGACGGACCGGCACTTCGACGTGCTGGTCATGGAGCCGTGGCGGCGCACGGTGGCGCATGCGCTGTCGGTGGTGCCGTTCGCCCTGGTCACCGCGCTGGTGGTGGCCGTGCAGTACACCTGGGCGGCGGTGCGGCCGGGAGCGGTCGGTTCGGGTTCGTTCTTCGAGCTGGTCGTGGGGCCGCTGTCCGTTCTGTTCTTCGGTGTCGTCGGGGTGCTGCTCGGGCGGGTGGTGCCGTCGACATTCGCCCTGCCGCTGCTGGTGGTGGGCGCCTTCGTCGCGGCCGAGACGCTGACCGCGGCCACGGATGACGCGCACTGGGTGGACTGGCTGATGCCGGTCGTCGACGACAACCAGTCCATACCGCTGCCCTCCGATCTGCTGGGCCGTCCCGCCGCGTGGCACGCGTTGTATCTGGCGGCGCTGACCGTGCTGATGATGTGCGCGGCGGTGCTGGTCAGTGGCGGGCGGACGCGTGTGGTCAAGGCCGTCGCTGCGGGGGCGGCGGCGTTGACCCTGGTGGGGGCGGTGGGCCAGTCGCGGGGTGAGTCGTCCGCGCTGCTTGCGGCACGGGAGCGGGCCTCGGTCGCACCGGAGAAGGTCCAGACATGCATTCGGCACGACCGGTCGACGTACTGCGCGTTCCCCGAGTGGGCCCGGCAGACCGGGGACTGGGCCTCGGTCGTCCGGCGCGTGCAGTCCCTCGCGGGCGGCTCTGCTGCGGGTACGAAGCTGACGGTTCGCCAGCGCGTCAACCTGCGCTACGGCATCTCCGGCAGCGCCTCGATCGACCCTTCCAGTACGCCGGGCCAGGTCACCGTCGGCACCGCCTGGGGTGGCAACCGCATCCCGGAGTTCGCCGTCGGGGTCGCCTCCGTGCTGGTCGCGGGCGACGAGGAGTCCGGCTCCCTGCTGTGCGACGCCCGCGTCATCCCGGTGATGTGGCTGGCCCTCGGCACGATGGACGATCCGCTGACCACGTTCCGCGCCCTCCGCCTGGACGACAGCGAGCGGGGCTCCGCCGTCGTCCTGACGCCCACGAACCCTCTGCCCATGACAGCCCTACAGACGGAGGTGGTAAGGGAGTTGCTCCAGCGCCCGCGCTACAGCATCACGGCGAAGGTGAAGGCCCACTGGACGGAGTTGACGTCCCCGGAGACGTCGGTGACCCGGGCCGCGGAGCTACTCGATGTGTCTGTGCCGAAGGGGGACGGAGGGGAGGACTTGGAGGACGAGTGCGGGACGGTCACCGTCGGCTGACAGCCGCGCCCCCTCCGTGCACGGCGCTACGACTCCGTCCGGTACATCAGATCCGTCTCGTATGTCACGAAGCCCAGGCGTTCGTACACCGTCACCGCCGCCGTGTTGTCCGCGTCGACGTACAGCATCGCCGTGGGGAGGGCCTGGGCCGCCAGATGGCGGAGGCCGATCGTGGTGAGGGCCTTGCCCAAGCCGCCGCCCTGGGCGCCTGGGCGTACGCCCAGGACGTACACCTCGCCGAGCCCCTCCTGCGCGTGGACCTTCGTCCAGTGGAAACCGACCGGCTCGTCGTCGCGGAAGGCGAGGAAGAAGCCGGAGGGGTCGAACCAGGGCTGGGCCTTGCGGTCGTCGAGGTCGCGTTGGGTGAGGGAGCCCTGTTCGGGGTGGTGGGCGAAGGCTTCGGCGTTCACGGTGAGCCAGGCCGTGTCGTCCACGCCGGGGACGAAGGTGCGTACCGTCACGCCCTCGGGGAGCTTCGGCTCGGGCAGGTCGAAGTCGGTCAGCGGGCGCCGCATCTGGCGCAGTTCGCGGAACAGGGTGAGGCCGAGGACCTGGGCGAGGTGGCGTGCGGCGGAGTGGCCGCCGTGGGCCCAGACCCGCAGCCGCTTGCCGGATTCCCCGAGCAGTGCGCTGCCCAGCGCGCGTCCGTGCCCGCGCCCGCGATGCGCCGGATGGACGACCAGCTCGGCGGCCGGGGCCTCGACGGGGTCGGTGTCCTCGAGCTGGGCGTACCCGACGAGCTGTCCCTGGACCGTCAGCAGCAGATGCCTTACGCCCACCCGCGGGCCTCCGGTCAGCTGCAGCCGTCCCTGTTCGGACACCGCTTGTTGACCGTCGGTCCGGGCGGCTTCCGCGAGGAGTGCGAGCACCGTCTCGGTCTGCTCGGGCGTCAGCTCGGAGAGGGTGTCGAGGGTGCGAATAGGGACGGCCGGTGCCGTGTCGTCGCTGGTCATGAGTACGAGGGTAAGGGCGGCGCGCCCTGCAGGATATGCGGTTCGGAACGGGGGGCCGCTGGACGGTTCGAAACAGCGGGTTCGTCGTGGCTGGTCGCGCAGTTCCCCGCGCCCCTACGGGGCTCGCAAGCGCACCGGCTTCGAGGTGCGCTCATTCCTCAGGGACCGTGGCGCGGCGACCTGTCCCGTTCGTGCCGAATTGCTCCCGACGGCAACCAGTCCGTAACCCGGAACCCCTGTTCGTGCTACGCGCGTTGACTCTAGGCTGCCGCCCGACGGGGCCCAGATCTCAGCCGACCCACAGGGGGGCACATGTCAGTCAAACCCCAGCCGCACCATCCCAGACGCCGGAGCCGGCGTCTGATCGCGGCTGCCGCCGGATTCGCCACCGTCGGCGCACTGTTCGCCGCGCTGCCGGCGGCAGCGGGCGAGACCAAGAGCAAGCAGCCCGGCGGCTATCAGAAGCCGAGCCGCTACCAGGACGTACAGCTGCTGTCCTTCAACGACCTGCACGGCAACCTGGAGCCGCCGGCCGGTTCTTCGGGCCGCGTCACCGAGGTGCACGAGGACGGGACGACCGAGACGATCGACGCGGGCGGTGTCGAGTACCTGGCGACGCATCTGCGCCAGGCCCGTAACGGCAACAAGTACTCCATCACCGCGGCCGGCGGCGACATGGTCGGTGCCTCCCCGCTGGTCTCCGGGCTCTTCCACGACGAGCCCACCATCGAGGCGCTGAACAAGCTCGACCTGGACGTGACGAGCGTCGGCAACCACGAGTTCGACGAGGGCGCCAAGGAACTGGGCCGCCTCCAGAACGGCGGCTGCCACCCCGCCGACGGCTGCTACAACGACGGCGAGACCTTCGAGGGCGCGAACTTCCCCTACCTCGCGGCGAACGTTCTGGGCGAGAAGACCGGCAAGCCGATCCTCAAGCCGTACTGGGTCTGGAAGCAGAACGGCGTCAAGGTCGGCTTCATCGGCGTGACCCTGGAGGACACCCCGGGCATCGTCTCTGCGGAGGGCGTCAAGGGCCTGAAGTTCAAGGACGAGGTCGAGACGATCAACAAGTACGCCAAGGTGCTGGAGAAGCAGGGCGTCAAGTCGGTCGTCGCGCTGATCCACGAGGGCGGCTTCCCTGCGTCCACGGCGTACAACTACGACTGCGACTCCCCGGGCGCCGGCGACGGCATCTCCGGCCCGATCGTGGACATCGCGAAGAACATCACGCCGAAGGTCGACGCCCTGGTCACCGGCCACACGCACACCGCGTACGCCTGCACGATCAACGACCCGTCGGGCAAGCCGCGTACGGTCACCTCGGCCGCGTCCTTCGGCCGGCTCTACACCGACACGACGCTGACGTACGACCGCTGGACCGGCGACATCGCTCGTACCGCCGTCGACTCCGCGAACCACGTGGTCACCCGGGATGTCGCGAAGGCCGCCGACATGACCGAGCTGATCAAGAAGTGGAACACCCTCGCGGCGCCGATCGGCAACCGCGCCATCGGCCACATCTCCGCCGACATCCCCAACACCGGCACCGAGTCCCCGCTCGGCGACCTGATCGCGGACGCACAGCTCGCGCACGGCAAGGAGCTCGACCCCGGGACCGATCTCGCGCTGATGAATCCGGGCGGCATCCGTACGGGTCTCACATACGCGGCGAAGGGCGCCGAGGGCGACGGGGTCGTCACGTACGCCGAGGGCTTCGCGGTGCAGCCGTTCGCCAACACGGTGAACCTGCAGGACTTCACGGGCGCACAGCTCGTCAAGGTGCTCCAGGAGCAGGTGACCGGCGCCAACGCGGCCTCGCCGAAGGTCCTTCAGGTCTCCTCCGGCCTGACGTACACCCTGGACCTGACGAAGACCGGAGCTGACCGTGTCGTCGCCGATTCGGTCAAGCTGAACGGCGCCGCCATCGACCCGGCCGCCACCTACCGTGTCGCGACCAACAGCTTCCTCGCGGGCGGCGGCGACGGCTTCACCACGCTGGGCCAGGGCACGAACGACCTGGTCGGCTCCGACGACCTGACGGCCCTGGAGAAGTACCTCACGGCCAACTCATCGGCCACGAATCCGATTTCGCCCCCTGCGGCGAACCGGATCACGGTCGTGCAGTGACGACCGTGAGGAATCTCCCTTACTAGCAGTACAGCTTGCGGGTGGGGTCGGTACGCATGGTGAGATGAGCCGATGCGTACCCCCCACCCCATAGAGACGCATCCCGCAGCGACGCCTCCCTATACGAACCCGTATGACGAGCTCGGCGCCCTGGACGACGGGCCACTGGAGGAGTTTCTGCACGAGGAGCACGACGACCGCGACGACTATGAGGCTCGTGAGGACTCCGACGAGACCGGCGAGGACTGGGCCCCGCCCAACCACCGCCGGGGTGCCCGCACCCGTCGCCGCCGAAACCGCTTCGCGGGCCTGCCACTTGCCTTGAAGGCCGTGATCGGGCTTGTCGTCCTCGCCGCGTTCCTGACCCTCGCCGACCGCTGGGCCCTTCTCTACGCCGAGCACGCGGCGGCCGACAAGCTCAAGGACCAGCTCGACCTGAGCGCCGCGCCCGAGGTCGAGATCGGCGGCTTCCCCTTCCTCACCCAGCTCGCCGACAGCCGGGTCGACACGGTGAAGGTGACCGTGCCTGACGTGGCGGCGGACCGGGTCTCCCTGGCCAAGGTGTCGGCCACGGCCACGGGCATACGGATCGAGGGCGGCCCCACCTCCATACGCGGCGCCACCATCCCCCAGGTGCAGGGCGAGGTGCTGCTTTCGTTCGCGGACCTGAACCGTGAACTCGGCGCATCCCAGGTCACGTTCACCGGTCACGGCACCGACGAGGTGCGGGCGCGCGGCACGCTGCCCGTCGCCGGGCAGGATCTGCGGCTGCGCGCCGACGCACGGATCCGGCGGGACGGGGACCGCGGGATCTCCACCGAGATCGACGGAATGCGCCTGGACGTGGGCGACCTGGCGACCTACCGTCCGGGCTCCCGCCCCTCCGAGGGCCTGCATCTGACGCCCAAGTCGGCCGAGCGCCTGGCCAAGGAGACCAAGAAGGCCAAGGCCCTGCTCTCGGTCCCCGCGATCGTCCAACGCCTCGGCGTACCGCAGTCGGCGGTCCAGGAGGCGCTTCGCGACGACACCAAGCTCGCCGAACTCACCGGTTCCGCGGACTTCGCCCGCGAGGCGATGAACCTCAACCTCATCGACGCCGCGGTGGACAACCCGGCGTTGTTGAAGCGCCTGGGCTTCGACCCGGCCCTCCTCGACGGCCTCACCCAGCTCACCCGCCCGGTCCTGGTAGACCGCCTCTCCCTTGGCTTCCGCCTTCCGAAGCCGGCGGACGGGGACGTACGACTGCAGGACGTACGCGTACAGAAGGACGGGATCCGGGTGCGGGTCACGGGGGAGGGGTTGTCGGTCGGAGGATGACCTCCGGTATCAACTGAGCGTGCCTCCGCCCGAGTTCAGGTTCGGGCGGAGGCACGGTGCTGTGGCGGGCGGCAGGCTAAGTCACTTGGCGCAAGTCGCCGGGTCCAGGTTCTCCTGGATCTTGTCCTCGCGGCCGTCGGGGGTGCCGTCGGGGAGGAGCTTGTCGGAGATGCCGTCGATGTAGTAGCCGTGCGAGTAGATCTTCTGCCAGGAGGCGTCACGGCCGCGCCAGGTGGTGGTGGTCTCCCAGCTGTCCTCGTCGTTCGGGTCGCCGGCCTTGTACCAGCTGTAGTTGGTGACGTTGAAGACCGGGTTCACGCGCACCACGCGCTGGTACGGCGTCCACGTCGTGGCGACCTGGGCACACGCCGGGATGGACTTCTCGCTGCGGCGTTCGAAGGACGAGCTCTTCTCCCAGCCCCACTCGTAGCTGAAGCTGCTCTCCGCGCCACCGCCGAAGAGGCCCTTGGCGAAGCCGATGCTGATCTTGGCGCCCACGCTCTTCTTGGCGGACGTCTTCGTCGTGTAGTTCCGGACGAAGGTCTCCTTGTCCTCCGACGTGCCGCGGTTGCCGATCCAGTTGGAGGTGCGGATCGTCTCGCCCTTGATGGACCAGGTCGAGGCCTGCGGGTAGGTGCAGTACCCGCTGAAGTACTCCCAGGGAGCGGTGGGGGAGTGACCGAGGCGCTCGGCCTCGGCCAGGCTCTCGTCGTACGTCTGGAACTGCCCGGTCTCGATGTTGAGGGCGCCGTGGACCAGGCCGTTGTCATCGGCCTCCTGGGTGCAGAGCCGCTCGATCATGAGGTCCGTGTTGCCGGGGTCCACACCCCGGATGTTGGACGAGCCGCCCGGGCCGCCAGGGGCCGCGTTGGCGGGTCCGGCGGTGGCCGCGAGGCCGGTGACGGCCAGGGCGGTGGACACCGTGACCAGGACGCCCCTCTTCAGCACGGAATTGAGTGCGGATTTCACGTATGTACGCTCCTGCTTGCTCACCGGCACCGGATGACGCCGGTCTTGCCTTACGTGGGGGAAAAGCAGAGCCCGGCGGCGTAGGAGGCAGAAAGCCGAGAAGACGTGCGGGGGCCGCCGGTCAACAACCAGTGAAGCGGACGTAGTTCACGGCGCCATCACGGTTTCATCAGAGACGTCTCAGGAAACTGCGGTCGACTGTGAAGTCGTACGACGCGGTTACGGCTGCGCACGTCCGCGGCGGCGTCCCGACGCCGTGTGGCTTCCTGAAGTCGACTCGGCGACAATGACCCTTCGCACAACTTCACGAAGCCCAAGGGACTTCGCGAACCGTAAGGCCGCCGGAAGCCACCGGGCATCCCGGAGGGAGGACGTCATGCTCACGTTGGGCGACATGTGCGCGGAGCCTGACTTCTCGCTGCGTTTCGTCGACGGCAGCCCGCCGGCCGCCGACCGGGTCGTCGATGCCGTACGGGTGCTGCCGGGGACCTCATGGCATCGGGATCCGCTCGGGGACGCCGGCGACGAGCTGGTGGTGATCCGCCCGTTCGGGGACGGGCCCGCCGACCGGCAGTCGGGCAAGGACAAGGCCAAGCAGGCGGCCGAGCGGCTGCTGCGGGAGCTGGCACGGCAGCGGGCCACGGCCCTTGTCGTGGCCGTCGACCGGCACGGGCCCGCGTCCGTTCCGGCGGCGATCCGCATCTCGGCGGCCCGGCTGAACCTGCCGCTGCTGACCACGACGAAGTCGCTCCAGCAGTGGAGCGAACTGGCCCCGCGGCTGCGCGAGTACCGCCGCCGGCACGCGGAGTGGCAGGCCGAACAGCTCGCCGCCCTGCTGAACCGGCTGCCCGACCGGCTCGACGACGCGGACGTGGCGGTCATGCAGCGGGTCGCCGACTGGCTGGCGGCAGCGCTGGAGGGGGAGGTGCTGGTCAGCGATCCGCAGCGGGGTGTGCTGGCCGCGTCGCCGGCGACGGCGCCGGGGACGTTTGCGCCGCTGCTGATGGCCCGGAGCGTGGAGCCGTCCGGTGCCGCGTCGCCGAACACGCGGTTCGTTCCGCTCGCCGGTGCGGGTTCGGGCACGGTGCTTGCGGTGACGGCGCGCCGCCCGTTCGACGATGCTGGGACCGATCTGACGCGGCACGCGGCCAAGGTGCTGGGCCTGATCGACCAGGCGGGCGGACGCCACCACCAAGTGGCCGATGCCGAGCGGGAGTTGAAACTGAGCGCCTTCCAGCTGCTCATGATCGGCGAGGAGGCCGCCGCCCAGCGGGTGATGGCTCCGCTCGCGCCGGGACTGCTCGACATGGAGTCCGTCCGGGTGTACGTGATCGACTGCGCGGACGAGGACCGGGAGATCACCGCCCGGCTCGGTGAACGCGCGGTCGCCGACCACGCGTTGCTGGTGCGCTGCCCCGCCTTCAACCACCTGATCGTGCTCGACCCGGCGCGCGACGGCGCCCCCGGGAACGCGTACGACTCTTCGGACATGCCGTCAGGTACGACTTCAGGGACGCCGTCAGGTACGACGCCGGGGACGCCTTCGGAGACGGCCGAAGCCCTGCGGCGGATCGTCACCTCGCTGCCCAGCCACCGTATGGGCGGCAGCCGGGTGCGCGAGCTGGGCGAGGTCGCGGACGCCTACGAGGAGGCTCGTAACGCCCTCGCGCAGGCGAGCCGGCTGCCCGACCGGGTAGCGCTCGCCGAAGACCGGATGCATCTCGTTGACGTCCTGCCCCCGAAGACGGCACGCCGCTGGGCCGGAACGCTGCTGCATCCGCTGCTGACCCTGCCCATGAGCCGCCGTGATCAGCTGCTGCGCACCCTGGACCTGGGCCTTGAGGTCCGGCACAAGGCGGCCGGCCGGCTGCTGGGCATTCACCGCAACACGGTGACGCACCGCATGAACACCTGCTTCGACCTGCTGGGCCTCGACCGCGACAGCGTCCTGAACCAGATCGTGGTCTCGGCGGCCCTCAAGATCGTCATCGCGCACGGCCACGACGACCTCTCGACCGACCCGGAGGCCGACTTCGTGGCGATGGTGTCCGTACCCGAGGTGCGGGCCTGGGCGGAGTCGTTCCTGCGCCCGCTGAAGGACGACCCCCGCGACCTCCCACGCACCCTGCGCGCCTGGCTGGAGAACGACACCCACGTGGAGTCGACGGCCACGGCTCTGGACATCTCCCCCGTGACGGTACGCGCTCACCTCCGCACCGCCGCCCCCCTCATCCAACGCGAACTCACCTTGGACCTGGACGGCGACAGCCTCCCCGACGACGACGAACACGTACTGAGCGGAGTACGCCCGTTGGCCTTCGCCCTCCACGCCACGACGGGCCACACCCTCCTGCCGTCCCGCCCTGTGCACGACTGACGAATCCGTCCTTCCGGTTGTGCCTGAGAGCCGCCGCTCGTGCACCGCATGGGTGCGACCCCCGGTAACCGTGCACACGTGACGTGGCACGGACCGCCGGCGATGCCTAGCGTGAGCGTCGTTCGTTCCTCTGCCGGGGGAGAAACGGGGGACGAGACGGGGGAACGTATGTCCGGGGCGGGGTGATCTCACTCCCGCCCCGGACATACGGACGACTGGGCGGCCCGAGGGGGGGGAGAGCCCGGGCGGCCGGTTCGCCTGCGTCAGAGGGCCACGAGATCGACGACGTTGATCACGACGTGGCGGTTCGATACGACGTACGTGATGAATCCGCCCTTGAAAGCAGCCGACCAGCTGTTGTCACGGTTGCTGATCGCAGGCGGATCGAACGGGTTCAGGCTGAGCTGTTTCTCGAGTTCCTCCAGCGCCGCACGCTGCGGCGAGGCCAAGGCCGCCTTGCAGTGTGCCGCACGATCCACGTACCTGATGGCGTACGCGCTCACCCAGACCTGCCCACATCAATGGGCTGGTTGTCGGCGTCGTACGCACTGCCGTCCGCGTCGCGGAAGATCATGCTCTCGGTGTCGCCCTCAGCCATGGCCTTGACGGTCTGTTCCACCTCGTCGAGGTAGCCGGGCGTCGCGCAGGCGCAGGCGAAGGGGAACCACTTGTCGATCACGTCGTCGAGCGCCGAGTGATCGAAGTCCGCCGCCGCGCTCAGCCAGTCCTGCTCGAAGGCCTGCAACCAGTCGGGGCGCCGCTGCAGCGCTGCGCGAATCGCCTCCGGCGTTCTCTCGCAGGAGTTCGGATCCACCTCGTGGGCCATGATCGGTTTCTCTTCTCCGGCGTGGGGCGTGTGTGGTGACCGGAGCTCCACGGTAGAGCGTTGCGGGTGTTGATCGCTGATGGATACGACTGTCACGGTTACTCGCCTCGGCAATCGGTCATCTGGATGCGCGCGCCCCGGCTGGTCGCGATGCGCAGTACGTCTCCCAGGGACTCCGTTGCCCTCGTGAGCGCGAAGCGCACGGCTCGTTCTCCGGCCTTGGCGTCCGCGAGCACTGCTTTGGCTCCAGCGAGTACCTGTTCCCCGGAGTGGAGTTGAGCCGTTTCTACGTCGTCGGCGAGCAGGGAGAGTCTGCTCTCGTCGTTGTCGGTGCTGAGGTAGCAGGGTTTGCCCTCGGGGGTTGTCCAAGGCAGCAGGCGGAGGGTCGTCATGCGGGGAGCTCCACTCCATGGATGCGGCGGGGGCCGACGTCGATGCCCTGCACGGCCAGCCAGAGCTCGCGGCGGCGTCGGCGTTGCAATCGCTCTTCCCGGCAGGTCAGTTGGGGCGAGGTCGCTCGATGGCGGCCCCGTGCGGGCAGCAGTACTCGTAGCAAAGCCATCAGCAGTGACTCGCAGAGTTCCGCGATACATGCGCTCATGTCGGCGCTCCTTTTTGCCTGTTGGCGTCGTCGTGACGAGCAGTGATTACCGTTCGTGCCCAGATCGTCACAGGCTCGGCGTACTCTGCGGAAGAGGTTCGGTGTTGCCTGGGGCGCCAGGCAACGGGGAGGGGTGACATGGGCGAAGTCGTTGACGGAAAGCGGGAGTCGGGGCGCGCTGTGCTCGGGCGGACGCTGAAGTTCCTGCGCGAGCAGGCCGGGAAGTCGCTGGGGCAACTGGCCGAGGAGACCGGGTACGACAAGAGCTACCTGAGCCGCCTGGAGTCGGGGGAGCGGCTGTCCAAGGTGACGGTCATGGAGGACCTGGACGGGTATTACGGGGCCGGTGACCTGCTGGTCAGGCATTGGCAGGCGGCGCGGTTCGATGCCTTCAAGGACCAGTACAAGGAGTTCATGGAGCTGGAGGCGACGGCTCGGGTCATGTGGAAGTTCACGCTGGGTGTGCCGGGACTTCTGCAGACCGAGGACTTCGCCAGGGAGGTGTTGTCTGGGCCCCAGACAACACTGGAGGGCGAGGACTGGGTGGAGGAGCAGGTGGCGGCCCGCCTCGGGCGGCAGTACCTGCTGCGGCAGAAGCCGGAGCCGAGCGTCCGCATCATCATGGACGAGTGCGCGTTCCGCCGCCGCGCGGCCGTCCCGAAGACCTGGGAAGAGCAGTTGCTCCGCATCGAGGCCGCTGCGTTGTGGCCCAACGTGACGCTTCAGGTGCTGCCTTTCGCCGTCGGGCTCCATCACCACATGGCCGCATCGCTGACCCTGCTGTGGCAGAAGGACGGCAGTGGTGTTGCCTACGTGGAAGGCAACGCCTGGGGCGAGTTGATCGAGGAACCGGACGGGGTCCTGCGGCACCGACTGTCCTACGATCGGCTCCGGGACCTCGCGTTGTCCCCGTCGGACTCGCTCGCGTTCATCAGGGACGTACTGGAGGAGCACAGATCATGAAGCACACCCCAGACCTCAGCGCCGCCTTGTGGCGTAAGTCGAGCTACAGCGACGGGGGAGACAACAACTGCGTCGAGGTCGCCGACGGCTATCCCGGCATAGTCCCCGTCCGCGACAGCAAGATCCCGGAGGGCGGCGTGCTGGTCTTCGAGGCGTTGTCGTGGTCCGCGTTCGTGGGCGGAGTGAAGGAGACCGCGTGATCCCCGACTTCAGCACCGCTGTCTGGCGCAAGTCGAGCTACAGCGAAGGGGGAGCCAACGACTGCGTCGAGGTCGCCGACGGCTACGTCGGCATAGTCCCGGTCCGCGACAGCAAGGTCGCTGCGGTCCGTCCGCTGGTCTTCTCGGCCGTGGCCTGGTCGGCCTTCGTGGAAGAGGTCAAGGGCGAGACGAGGGCGAACACCATCGGGTGAAGGGGGCGGAAACTGAGGTCCTCGCGGGCTGTGGCGTGGTTATGGTGGAACCATGGCAGAGAACACGACCATTCAGGTGTCCCGGCAGGCCCGCGACCATCTCGCCCAGGTCGCCAAGGAGCGGGGGATGACCCTGGGGCAGCTCGTCGAGGAGTTGGCCTCGCAGCAGCCCACGGCGGAGCAGATCGCAGAGCGCGTGGCGGCTGACCGGCAGGTTGTCCGCGAAGTGATCGGCGTTGACATCAGCGACGAGGAATTCGACCAGGCGCCTGACGTACTCGGCAACATCTACAAGATCGCTGCCGAGAAGGTCCGTATGGCGCGTGGAGCTGCTGCGTGATCATTCTGGACACCGGTGCCACCCGTGCCCTCGCAGACGGGCACAAGACCCTGAACCTCCTCGTCGGGAACATGGCGCACACTCCGGGCGACGTCCTCCGCATTCCCGCCCTCTGCCTGATGCAGGCGGAGTCGGAAGATGCAGGAGTTGCGCGGAAGGTGCTCGCGTTCTCCTCGGTGGTCGTCGATGACCTGAACACGGTCGCGTCGGTCACCGTCGGCACCATGATCCGGGACGGCTACGGCGGTGCGGACACCTGCCACGCTCTGTACTGCGCCCTGCCGCGCCCCGAGTTCACAGGGATGTCGATCCTGCTCACGGACCGGGATCAGACCTACCCCCCTGGCGTAGTCACCGTCGACATCGACTCCCCCGGCATGCTCGGCTTCTACTGACCTCTGCACCGGACCATGAACGAACCCCAACCGGTCGTCCCTCCCATGCCCGAGCGGCCCCCGACAGCGCTGCGCAGGGTCATTGCCGAGGACGCGCTCCGCCTCCTCCCCGACTTCGACAGAAGGGCCGCCTCGAGCTGACAGCCGGGGCGGTGGCCGTGTTCCGTTCGGGCAGCGTCCTTTTGCGGCATCGGCCACCCGGCCGTGCCGAAAACCCTGACAGCAAGCGTCACGCCTGAACGGTGGGGCGAACGTTGATCTCGCCGATCTCGACGTCGCCGGGCTGCTCGATGGCGAAGGCCACCGCGCGGGCGACCGCCGCCGGAGGGATGCCCATCGCGTCCATGGTCTTGCGCGTCTGCTCGCGGATGTGCGGGTCTGCCATGGAGTCGGCGAGATCGGTGCGGATGTATCCCGGCGAGATGGCTGTCGTGCGCACCACCCCGTCGGTGGACTCCGTGCGCAGTCCCTCGTGGACGGTGCGCACTGCGTTCTTGGTCGCGGCGTAGACGGCCATCGAGGGGGAGGCGCCGTTCAGGCCGGCCACGGAGACGATGCTGACCAGGTGGCCCGACCCTTGCTCGCGGAAGACGGGCAGCGTGGCGGCGACGCCGTTGAGCATACCGCGAAGGTTGACATCGATCATGGCCGACCAGCTTTCGGTGTCGAGGTCGGCCAGCGGGCTGATCGGGGCGATGCCGGCGTTGTTCACCAGTACATCGATACGGCCGTACTGGTCGATGGTGGTGGAGACCAGGCGCCGCAGGTCCTCGGCCCGGGTGACGTCGACGACGCACGTGGCGGCACGGCCCCCTTCCTCACGGATGTCCTGCGCTATGGCGTCGATGCGCTCGCTGCGGCGCGCTGCGAGGACGACCGCGGCGCCGCGCTGGGCGAGCAGACGGGCCGTGGCTTCACCGATGCCGCCGCTCGCTCCGGTGATCGCGACGATCTTGCCGTGAAGAGAGAGCACTACTGCCTCCAAGTAAAATGGACACGTGTCCGGTGCGTGGCCCACCCTACCGGACACGTGTCCACTTGTCAGAGGCGGAACATCAGGAGAGGCCTATGAGTGCGCCGGCACGCCGTCCGGACGCGGTGCGGAACCGGACCCGCATCGTGGAGGCCGCCCGCGCGGCCCTCGCCGAGTCCCACCACGTCCACCTCAACGAGATCGCCAAGCGCGCCGGCGTAGGACAGGGAACGCTCTACCGGAACTTTCCCAACCGCGAAGCGCTCCTCGCCGAGGTCTACCGGCGCGACGTCGAAGAACTCGTGACCGCTGCCTCCGCTCTGCTGGCGGAACACGAGCCCGTGGAAGCCCTGCGTCACTGGCTCGACCGAGTGATCGACTACGCCGAGATCAAGTACGGGGTCCTGGCAGCGCTCGAACCGGCGGCATGGCAGGACCTGGTCGCCCACAGCCAGAACCCCATCGAAGGCGCCCTCGGTCAACTGCTGGACGCCGGGAAAGCGGCCGGTTCCATCCGCGCGGACGTGGACGCCCACGGGGTCCTCCTGCTCATCGCCTACCTCGGCCGACTGGACCGGGATGAGTGGGAATCAACGGCACGGCCTCTGATGAACGTCGTCCTCGACGGCCTTCGCCGACAAGCCGCGGACCGGTGAGGGCAGCAGACCACCGAGGACATTCTGAACAGGTGTTGATCACGGCAGCTCCGGCGGCGGCGTAGGCGCCCCCGGCAGCCGTATCGTCGCCACCGTTCCGCCGCCCTCCGCAGGGGTCAACACCACCTCGCCGCCCGCCTGTTGGACCGTACGAGCCACGATCGACAGGCCCAGGCCCGAGCCGGGCAGGGCGCGGGCCGACGGGGAGCGCCAGAAGCGGTCGAAGACGTGGGGGAGTTCTTCCGTCGGGATGCCGGGGCCGTGGTCGCGGACCGTCAGTTCGCCGGCCTTGAGGGTCACGTCGATGGTGGCGCCGTCCGGGCTGAACTTCACCGCGTTGTCCAGGACGTTCACGATGGCCCGTTCCAGGGCGGTCGGTTCGGCGCGTACGTACCAGGGCTGGAGGTCCGCCGTGATCGTCAGCTCCGGGCCGCGCAGGCGGGCGCGGCGGAGCGCCGACTCCACCGTTTCCTGGAGGTCCAGGATCTGGACGCGGTCGCCCTGCTGGCCCGAGTCCGAGCGGGACAGTTCCTGCAAGTCGCCGATCAGGGACGCCAGTTCGCTCATCTGGGCCTTCACGGAGGACAGGAGCGCCTTGCGGTCCTCCGGTGGGATCGCCCGGCCCGTCTCCTCGCTGCGGCTGAGGAGTTCGATGTTCGTGCGGAGTGAGGTCAGGGGCGTACGGAGTTCGTGGCCGGCGTCCGCGATCAGCTGCTGTTGCAGGTCGCGGGACGAAGCCAGCGACGCCGTCATCGAGTTGAACGAGCGCGAGAGGCGCGCGATCTCGTCCTCGCTGTCGTCCTCCACCGGGATGCGGATGGTGAGGTCTTCGGTGCGGGCTACGTGCTCGACCGCGTCCGTGAGTTGGTCTACGGGGCGGAGGCCGGCGCGGGCGACCCAGAGGCCGGCCACTCCTGCGCCCACCACTCCGATGCCGGAGACGGCGAGGAGGAGCAGGGCGAGTTCGTTGAGGGTGGACTCGGTGCTGTTGAGGGGGAAGGCGATGAGGAGGGCTGTGTCCTCGGCCACAATCTGGTTGCCGATGCTCAACTCGCCGATGGGAACGGTCAGCACGCGTACGGGATTGCCGTCGCTGTCGGTGCCGTTGCGGAATCGCGCGTCGTCGGAGGAGGCGTTCTCGATCACGTCGATGTCGCTGTCGGTGACTTTCACTGTGCCCGCGGAGTCGTCGAAGACGCAGGGGGTGCCGTCAGCCCTGACCAGCTGGAAGTAGTAGTCGTTCCGGTGCGGGAAGCCATCCACGCCCCTCGGTGTCTCGGGGCAGGCGCTGAGGAGCGTCTGGATCTGAGTGATCGACTGCGGCTTGCGCGACTTCGCCGTCAGATCCTCGTTCAGCTCGTCGTACAGCTTCCCTTGCACAATGAACCAGCAGGCCACCGACACCGCCGCCACCGCGAACGCGACCGCCGCCGCGACCAGCAGCGCCAGGCGCGAGCGTATGGGCAGCGACCGGACGCGCCGTACGACCTTCGTGACTCCGTTCACTCCGCGCCGCCCGATCGCAACACATACCCGACACCCCGCACCGTGTGCACGAGGCGCGGCTCGCCGCCCGCCTCGGTCTTGCGGCGCAGGTACATGACGTACACATCAAGGGAGTTGGAAGACGGCTCGAAGTCGAAGCCCCAGACGGCCTTGAGGATCTGCTCGCGGGTGAGGACCTGGCGCGGGTGCGCCATGAACATCTCCAGCAGCGTGAACTCCGTGCGCGTGAGCTCCACTTGCCGCCCGCCCCGCGTGACCTCGCGCGTGGCGAGGTCCATGCGGAGGTCGGCGAAGGTCAGGGCCTCGTTGTCCTGGGCGGCGCCCGCCACGGACGCCGCGTACGAGCTGCGGCGCAGCAGGGCGCGGATCCGGGCGAAGAGCTCGTCGAGTTCGAAGGGCTTGACCAGGTAGTCGTCGGCGCCGGCGTCGAGCCCGGTCACGCGGTCCCCGACTGTGTCGCGGGCGGTGAGCATGAGGATGGGCGTGGTGGTGCCGGCGCCGCGCATCCGGCGGGCGGCGGTCAGTCCGTCCATGCGGGGCATCTGGATGTCGAGGACGACCAGGTCGGGCTGGTACGCCGTCGCCTTCTCCAGGGCGTCCGCACCGTCGACGGCAACCTCGGTGTCGTATCCCTCGAAGGCGAGGCTGCGCTGGAGTGCTTCACGCACCGCGGGCTCGTCGTCGACGATCAGGATGCGCTGGATGTCACGGTCGCCTTCGGCGGAGCTCATCGGAGTTCGTTCCTCGGGTGGGATAGGTGGTGGGGGCCGGTTCGAGCCGCCTTCAGCGTCGCATGTTTCCGGGAACGTTTGCGGCGTCGTACGGATCAAGCTCGTAAACCGGCTCAACTCCGTACGGTACGGCGGCGGGCCGACGCCCTGCGCGCGGGCCGGGCGGCGGTGGCGGGCGCCGGGACCACCTCGGGCGCTCGCGCAAGCGGCGGGTGCAGGGCGCGGGCCACCTCGAGGGCGAGGGCGAAGGCGGCGGGGTCGGTGTGGGCGGGCAGGACAGCCTCGCCTGCCGCGCCGTGCGACACCTGCTTGATCGATACGTTCCTGGTCATGGCGACCTCCAAGGTCGTCCGGAGCTGCTGAGTGGCGGCTCGGTCGGGGCTGAGCCGTGGCTTCTCAGTTGTCCGAGCCGCCGGCGCGCAGCGTGTCGAGGTCGGACTTGACGGTGTTGATCGGGATGGCGAAGCCGAGGCCGGCGCTGCCCGCGCTCGCCGAGGTGGCCGAAGCCGGCGAGTACATCGCGGAGTTGATGCCGATGATGTTGCCGTTCATGTCGATCAGCGCGCCGCCGGAGTTGCCGGGGTTGAGGGAGGCGTCCGTCTGGAGCGCCTTGTACGTCGTCGTCGACGAACCGGTGTCACCGTTGAACTCCTGGCCGCCGAAGCCGAACGGCCACTGGCCGTTGCCGCCGCCCTGGCCCTGCCCCTGGTCCTCGTCCGTGGAGACGGTGACGTCGCGGTCGAGCGCGGAGACGATACCGCTGGTGACGGTGCCGGTGAGGCCCTCTGGGGAGCCGATCGCCACGACCTCGTCGCCCACCTTGACGCCGTCGGAGTTGCCGAGCGTCGCGGCCTTCATCCCGGAGGCGTCCTTCAGCTTGATCAGCGCGAGGTCCTTCTTGCTGTCGGTGCCGACGACCTCCGCGGAGTACGACTTGCCGTCGCTCGTCCTCACCTTGATCGAGTCGGCGCCGGAGACGACGTGGTTGTTGGTGATGATCTCGCCGTCACTGGTGATGATCACGCCGGACCCGGTGGACTCGCCCACCGCGGAGGTCGCGCTGATCTCGACGATGCTCGGGCTGACCGCCTGGGCGACCCCGGCGACGGTGCCCTTCTGGCTGGTGGGCACAACGCTCGTGGTGGTGCTGGTCGTGGCGACGTCGTTGCCGCCGCTCAGCTCCTGGAAGGCGTACGCGGTGCCACCGCCCACGGCCGCGGCGGCTATCGCCACGGCGGCCAGCAGCGCCAGCGGACCCCGGGCACGCCTGCGGCGGGAGGCGCCGGCGGAGACCGGCTCGGCGAGCAGAGCGGTGGGGGCGGCGGCCGGTTGCGAGGGGTCGTGCGACACCGCGGCGTTGTACGTCGGCTCGTGTGCCGAGGCCGAGTTGCGCATCGGGTCGTGTGCCGAGGCCGCGTTATGCGTCGGCTCGTGCGACTGCGCCGGGTTGTGCGCCGGCTCGTGCGACTGCGCCAGGTTGTGCGCCGGCGGCTCGTACGCCGGCGGAGGCGGCCACTCCGGATTTACGGGGGAGCCCGCGGAGGCTCCCGCGAAAGCGGAGGGTTCCTGCTGTGAAGTGGCGTGCTCCTGCTGGGAGTACGCGGACTGCTGCTGCTGTTCGCCCTGGGGGTACTCGCCGTTGCGGCGGAAGCTCTCGGTCATGACTCAGATCTTGGCGCGTAAGCATGAGAGCTCCCTGAGTGCTCCCTGAGAAGCCCGCCAGAACCGCGTTTGCCCGATATAAAGCCGCCCGGCCTGTGAAAGGGGTCCCGACAGACGTCGTACGCCGGACCCGGCGGCCTCAGTTGCAGCCGCAGGACCGCCGTACCACCAGCCGTGAGGGGAAGAGCTTCAACCGCTCCCGGCGAGAGCCGACCCGCACCCCGTCGTCGAGGACCAGGTCGACCGCCGCGCGCGCCATAGCCGAGCGGTCCGAGGCGACTGTCGTCATCGGCGGATCAGTGAGCGCGGCTTCCTTGATGTCGTCGAAGCCGGCGACCGCCAGCTCGCCCGGTACATCGATACGCAGCTCACGCGCCGCCCGCATCACACCGACCGCCTGGTCGTCCGTCGAGCAGAAGATCGCGGGCGGCCGCTGCGGCCCGGCGAGCAGCTTCAGGCCGACCTGGTAGGCGTCGTAACGGTTGTAGAGCGCCTCGAAGAGCCGACCCTCCGTGGACTTCCCGGCCTCGTGCATCGCTCGCCGCCACCCCTCGACGTGGTCGGAGACGGGGTCACCGACCGTGGGGGTCTCCGCGACGCCGCCCAGACAGGCGACGTACTCATAACCGTGTTCCAGGAGATGGCGGGTGGCGAGCTCGGCGCCGCCTATGTCGTCCGTCACGACAGCGACGTCGTCGATCGCCTCGGGCCGCTCGTGCAGCAGCACCACCCGGGCGTCCCACGCCTCGATCTCGGCGGCGGCCAGATCGTTCAGCGCGTGGCTGACGAGAATCAGCCCGGAGACCCGCATCCCGAGGAAGGCCCGCAGATAGTGGACCTCGCGCTCGCCGACGTAGTCCGAATTGCCGACGAGCACCATTTTTCCGCGCTCGGAAGCGGCCTGTTCGACCGCGTGCGCCATCTCGCCGAAGAACGGCTGGCGCGCGTCCGGCACGATCAGGCCTATGAGGTCGGTCCGCCGCGAGGCCATGGCCTGGGCGACCCGGTCGGGCCGGTACCCCAGCTCCTTGATCGCGGCGAGAACGCGCTCGCGCGTGGCCGGGGCGACCGGCCGGGGTCCGTTGTTGATGACATAGCTGACGACGGCGGTGGAAGTACCCGCCAGTCGCGCCACATCATCCCGAGTCACCTTTGCCACGCGCGGAGTCTACGCGGATGGACCTACCTCTGGGCAGGGCGTACGGCGGCTTCCTCGTCCTCCGCCGTGAGCCCGGCGTCCGAGGTGGCGTCCAGGTGTGCCGTCTCGTCCACATCGTCCGGCTTTGGCCGGTCTGCCGGGGCCTTCGCCTCGGTCACGGTGCGGTCCAGCTTCTCCGGCGTAACGAATCGATAACCGACGTTCCGGACGGTTCCGATCAGCGACTCGTGCTCCGGACCGAGCTTCGCGCGCAGCCGCCGGACGTGCACGTCGACCGTTCGAGTGCCGCCGAAGTAGTCGTAACCCCAGACCTCCTGCAGGAGCTGGGCGCGTGTGAAGACGCGACCGGGGTGCTGCGCGAGGTACTTCAGGAGCTCGAACTCCTTGAAGGTCAGGTCCAGGACCCGGCCCTTCAGCTTGGCGCTGTAGGTCGCCTCGTCGACGGACAGGTCGCCATTGCGAATCTCCATGGGGGAGTCGTCGTTGACGATCTGCTGGCGGCCCATGGCCAGCCGCAGCCGCGCCTCGACCTCCGCCGGACCGGCGGTGTCGAGCAGCACGTCGTCGATGCCCCAGTCGGCGGTGACGGCGGCGAGGCCGCCCTCCGTCACGACGAGGATCAACGGACAGCCGGGACCGGTCGACCGCAGCAACTGGCACAGGCTGCGCACCTGCGGCAGATCACGGCGGCCGTCGATGAGGATGACGTCGGCACCAGGGGTGTCGACAAGAGCGGGGCCCTCCGCCGGAGCCACCCGCACGTTGTGCAGAAGCAGGCCGAGGGCGGGAAGCACCTCCGTCGACGGCTGAAGGGCATTGGTCAGGAGCAGCAGAGAACTCATCGTGTCCCACCTACCCGGGTCGTCCTACGGTCGTGCATGGTTCGCTCGCCCATAACGTCTGGTTCCTCCTCGGTCCCTGCGAGGACGTTTACGGCACTGCTTCGAACTCTTTGCGGCTCCCGCGCCCCCGGGTGCCGCGGTTCGCGCTTTCGCGTCGTATACAGCGTTCGTATACATAGCTCCAGAAAGCACAAAAGGACCCGGGGGCTACGCTGCCCGAGTCCTCATGCCCAGCAGAATAGCCCACATGAACCAAGGTCCGGCAGGTCGTGTGACGCGATCTTTCAATCGTCCACTACCTGAGACAGCCCGGCGAGCCGAGCGGCGGAGATTTCTGCGCACGGTCGACGGGGTGACGATCGACGCCATGTACGAGCCGGAAAAGGGCACGTCCGCGCCCTCTACCGGTCTTTCTTCCGGCCCTTCCGGCGAGCTCGCGATCGTCATCGCACACGGTTTCACCGGGGATCTCGACCGGCCACACGTACGCCGGGTGGCAGGCATCCTCGCGGAGCACGCGGCCGTCGTCACGTTCTCCTTCCGGGGCCACGGGGCGTCCGGCGGGCTTTCCACGGTGGGCGACCGGGAGGTGCTCGACCTGGCGGCGGCGGTCGCCTGGGCACGAGAGCTCGGCCACACCCGCGTCGCCACGGTCGGCTTCTCGATGGGCGGATCCGTGGTCCTGCGGCATGCGGCGATGCACCGCCGGGGGCCCGCCCAGGAACAGGTGGGGCGCACGGGAGCGTATACAGACGCGGTGGTGTCGGTGAGCGCCCCCGCCCGCTGGTACTACCGCGGTACGAAGCCCATGCGCCGACTCCACTGGGTGGTGACCCGCCCGCTGGGCCGCACGATCAGCCGCTACGGCCTGCGCACCCGGATCCACCACCGTGACTGGGACCCGGTCCCCCTCTCCCCGGTCGAGTCGGTCCCGCTGATCGCCCCCACCCCCCTGCTGATCGTCCACGGCGAGCTGGACGGCTACTTCCCGCTGGACCACCCCCGGATGCTGGCCGCCGCGGGCGAGGGCCACGCCGAGATGTGGCTGGAGGCGGGCATGGGGCACGCGGAGCACGCGGCGGACGATGCGCTGCTGGGGCGGATCGGTGCGTGGGCGGCTTCGGCGTCCGGCTAGCCTGGCCGTGTCGACCGTCACCGATGACACGCTGACTCACTTACTGACTACTGAACTACTGACTGACTCACTGATCGAGGAACCTGATGGCACAGGGCACGGTGCGTTACTGGGCCGCCGCCAAGGCCGCCGCCGGCGTGGCCGAGGAGCCGTACGAGGCGGAGACCCTCGCCGAGGCGCTCGACGCGGCGCGCGAACGACACCCCGGCGAACTGGTCCGCGTCCTGCGGCGATGCTCGTTCCTCATCGACGGTGACCCCGTGGGCACCCGCGGACATGAGACGGTACGGCTGGCCGAGGGCGGCACGGTCGAGGTGCTCCCGCCGTTCGCAGGAGGGTGACGGGCATCATGAGCAACCAGCAGTGGGGGTCCCCCCGCTCGAGCGACGCCGACGGTGGGGGAGGGTCCCACGAGGGCCACGACCCCCATGAGGGGCACGACTCCCATCAGCAGCAGCCCCGCTGGCCCGGGCAGCAGCCGTCCGACGAGGACGCGCAGCAGCAGACCCAGCAGTGGGAGGGGCAGACGTGGGAGACGCAGACGCATGCGCGTCCTGCGGGGGTTGTGCCTCCGGCTGCGGCTCCGAATGCGACGCCGGCTCAGGCTCCGGCAGAGCCGGTGTATGGGACGGGGCAGGGGTACGGGGTTCAGGCTTCGGGATGGGGCCACGGGGCTGAGGGGTACGGGGCTCAGGCCCAGGCGTCGGGGTATTCGACGGGGTATGGGGCGCCGGCTCAGGCGTCTGACCAGCAGTCTCAGGGGTACGGGGCTCAGGCTCAGGCTCCGGCTCCGGCTTGGGATCACGCCAACCAAGGCCAGAGCCAGGGGTACGGGCGTGGGCACGTGCAGGGGCCCGCGTACGGGGACTTCGCGCCGGCGTCCGCGTCCGCTGCTGCAGCTGCATCCGGACCTTCGCCCATGGCGGCAACTGCGCCCGCTTCGGCGGCAGTTGACGATCAGGCTGCCGCTGCCTCCGGCCCCACCCCCGCGTACGGGCCGCCCACGCTCACCGGAAACCCCCGGGTCACCGACGCCCAGCGGGCCCGTGCCGAGGGGCGTTCGCCGATCATCGAACCGGGCGGGCAGCCGGCCGTGCTGACGGCGGTGCTCGGGTTGCTGCTCGCGGGAACGGCGGCGATCGGCGAGTACGCACTCGTCGTCCCGCTGGTGATCCTGCAGGCGGTGACCGCGGCGGGCTGGTTCCGGCTGAACGGCATGTGGCCCGCCCGGCAGGGCATCGCGCTGGCCTTCGCGGGCGCGCTCACGGCGGACGCCGTGCTGCTGGCGGCCGGGCGCGAGAACGCTCCCGCCGCCATCCTCGGCACCCTCGGCGTCTGGGTCCTGCTCACTCTGGTCCTCCAGCTCCGCAGCCACGCCGAACCCGACGAGCGCATGTACGGCCTGATGGCCACGGTCGCCTCGGCGGCGCTGGCCATCCTCGCGACGGGCCACCTCGCGGCGGCCTCGGACGCGGTGACGGTGGGCGGGGCGGCGGTAGCGGCGGCGGTCCTGGCCCGCGCGCTTCCCCTCCCGACGCCGGCGTCGCTGCTCGTCGCCCTGCTGGCGGCAGGAGGTGCGGGTCTCGCGGCCGGCGTTCTGACAGACCTGGGCGCGGGCGGTGCCCTCCTCGGCGCCGGGGCCGGAGCCTGCGCCCTCATCGGCCACCGGGTCGCCAGCTACGACTACCCGTCCCGCTTCGTCCACTTCACGGCGGGGGTGGCCCTGCCGCTGGCGGCGGCGGCTCCGGCGGTCTATTTGCTGGGCAGGGCGCTGGGCTGAGGGCCGGGTTGTCTCGCCCCCGCCGCCCCTACCCGTCCCATCCCGGGGCCAGGCCCCGGAGCCCCGCTGGGGGCTGCGCCCCCAGACCCCTTCGGGGCTGCGCCTCCGGACCTCATCAGGGGCTTCGCCCTGGACCCGCTTGGGGGCTGCGCCCCTGGGCCCGCTCGGGGCTGCGCCTCCGGACCTCATCAGGGGCTTCGCCCTGGACCCGCTTGGGGGCTGCGCCCCTGGGCCCGCTCGGGGCTGCGCCCCGGACCCCGTTTCGGGGGCCAGCCTCCGGACCCCCGCTCCTCAAGCGCCGGAGGGGCTGATTTTGTGTGGCCGAACTTTGTCAGCGCAAACTTTGTCAGCGCAGGCCCGCATCAACCAGCCCGTCTGGGGGCACCTCCCAGCGGTAGCTGGGGGAGTTTGAGGACGAGGCCGTTGAGGCCGATGGGGGTCTGGGGGCGCAGCCCTCAGCGGGGTCCAGGGGCGGAGCCCCTTGGTATGGGACGGGTAAGGGCCGGGGGGCGACCAACCTCCCACCCGAGTTACCCTCGCTCGACGGCCACCAGAGGCCGTCGATGCCGAGGTGGGGGAACACCAAGACATGCGCGCACTGCGGATACTTCTGATCGTCGCCGTCATCCTGGGCGGGCTCTTCGTCGTCGCCGACCGCGTAGCCGTCGGCTTCGCCGAGGACGAGGCCGCGGACAAGCTGAAGACCAGCGAGGGCCTGGCCAGCACCCCCGACGTGTCGATCAAGGGCTTCCCCTTCCTCACCCAGATCGTCGGCGGCGAACTCGACGAGATCGAGGTCGGCATCCAGAACTACGAGGCGGACACCGGTGGCACCGCACAGAACACCGGCCCCGACAAGATCCGTATCGACGACCTCACCGCCCAGATGCGCGGCGTCGCCTTCTCCGGCAACTACAGCTCCGCCACCGCCGCCTCGGCCACCGGCACCGCCACGATCTCGTACGACGAACTCCTCAAGGCCGCCAAGTCCGAACCCGTACAGCTCGCGAGCGGAGTCACCGCCGAGGTCGTCGGCCTCTCCGACGGCGGCAACGGAAAGATCAAGGTCGAGGTCGAGGCCACCGTGCTCGGCGCCAAGCTCCCCCAGCCCGTCTCCGTACTGAGCACGGTCAGCGTCGAGGGCGACACCGTCACGGCACGCGCCGACGCGCTCCCCAACCTCGGCGTCCAGCTCGCCGAGGACAAGGCCCGCACGGTCACCGACTTCCAGCAGCGCATCGACGGCCTCCCCGGCGGCATCAAGCTCGACAAGGTCGAGGCGGCACCGAACGGCGTCGACATCACGGTGAAGGGTTCGGACGTCACGCTCGTCGGGTAGGACGGCAGGCGGGTACGACGACCGATGGGCTGACGACGGATGCGCCGTTGTCCGAAAGGCGAGACGTCCCCGTCCGCGAAGCAGATGTGAGGAAGGAGACGGGTCCGCAATGGCCCGTATGGGCTCGACTGGACGGGATTTCCACAGCTCCTCGTTCCGCATCGCGGACAATCACGTCTCACCATCCGACACGCCGGTGACATGCCAGCCCCACCCTCCCTACGATCGACCTCATGAAGCGACAGCAGGCGGATCTGACGAAGCGGCGGGCAGTAGACCTGTGCCGTGTCGCCGCCATGCTCTGTCGCACCTTCTGAGCGGAAGCGTCGGCTTCCGCGATCCCCGGGCCCCTTGACGCGCTCACCAGGTCAGGGCCACCCCTGTGCGCCACGTACGCCCCGCTGTCATGCGCGTACCGCACCCACTCATCGACGCACCGCCCCGCCGCAACTGCCCCGGAGGAGAAACAGAATGAGCCGCAGCGACGTCCTGGTTGACGCGGACTGGGTCCAGGAGCACCTGGACGACCCGAGTGTGGCCGTCGTCGAGGTGGACGAGGACACGTCCGCGTACGACAAGAACCACATCAAGAACGCGATCCGCATCGACTGGACCAAGGACCTCCAGGACCCGGTCCGCCGTGACTTCATCGACCAGGAGGGCTTCGAGAAGCTCCTGTCGGAGAAGGGCATCGCCAACGACACCACGGTCGTTCTCTACGGCGGCAACAACAACTGGTTCGCCTCGTACGCCTACTGGTACTTCAAGCTCTACGGCCACGAGAACGTCAAGCTCCTCGACGGCGGCCGCAAGAAGTGGGAGCTGGACTCCCGCGACCTCGTCGACGGCGCCCAGGTGCCGAACCGCCCGAAGACCGAGTACAAGGCCAAGCCGCAGGACACCTCGATCCGCGCGTTCCGTGACGACGTCGTCGCCGCGATCGGCGCCCAGAACCTGGTCGACGTCCGCTCGCCCGACGAGTTCAGCGGCAAGCTGCTCGCCCCGGCCCACCTGCCGCAGGAGCAGTCGCAGCGCCCCGGCCACGTGCCGAGCGCCCGCAACATCCCGTGGTCCAAGAACGCCAACGACGACGGCACCTTCAAGTCGGACGACGAGCTCAAGGAGCTCTACGCCGAGGAGCAGGTCGACCTCGCCAAGGACACCATCGCGTACTGCCGCATCGGTGAGCGCTCGGCCCTGACCTGGTTCGTCCTGCACGAGCTGCTCGGCGTCGAGAACGTCAAGAACTACGACGGTTCCTGGACCGAGTACGGCTCCCTCGTCGGCGTGCCGATCGAGCTCGGCGCCAACAAGTAAGCCCCGACCCTTCAACTACCTCTCAGACCTCTCAGGAGCAGCACATGTGTGGAGCGAAGGCCGGCGGCCCCGACGCCTCGACGATCAAGCCCGGTGAGACCACCATCCAGGGCCAGGTGACCAAGGACGGCGAGCCCGTGGTCGGCTACGTCCGCCTCCTTGACTCGACCGGCGAGTTCACCGCCGAGGTCCCGACCTCTGCGACCGGACAGTTCCGCTTCTACGCGGCCGAGGGCACGTGGACCGTACGCGCCCTGGTCCCGGGCGGCACGGCGGACCGCACGGTCGTCGCCCAGACGGGCGGGCTGGCCGAGGTCGCGATCGCCGTCTGATCGCCGTTTGAACGGTCTGACGGCACGCACCGTATGAACGGCTGAAGGGCCGCACCCCAGGGGGTTGGACGCCACCACTTGTGATCGGGGTGCGGCCCTTCAGCTTGCCCGGAACTCCGGGCCTACGCTGGAGATATGTACGCACGACGGCGTCACGCCTACTTCGCCATGATGGGCACGTGCATCGGCCTCTTCGTCCTGGCCTGGGGAGTCGTGCGGCTGTGGTCCATGCCCGTGGCCATCGGGATGTGCGTCGTGGCGATGGTGATTCCGCCGCTCGCAGCCATGGTGGCCAACCGGCGCGGACCGGAGGACCGCTGGTGGGACGACCCGTCCGGAGACCCGAAGTCCGACGAATGGTGGGACGAACTGGACGGCAAGAAACGGCGCCGTTAGAACGGGCTCATGACTCGTACGAAGGTGTCCACTGTGGTGCTCGATGCGCACGATGCGCATCAACTGGCCGATTTCTACGTGCGGTTGCTCGGGTACGAGGTACGCGCGGACGAGCCTCACTGGGTACTCGTCGGGCCCACGGACGGGGATGGCGTCTCGCTCGCCTTTGAGACCGAGCCCGAGTACGTCCCGCCCGTCTGGCCGACCAGGAGGCCCGGCGACCAGCAGATGATGCTGCACCTCGACATCGAAGTCGACGACCTGGAGCGCGAGACCGCGCGGGCCGTCGCCGCGGGCGCCACGCTCGCCGACTACCAGCCGCAGGACGACGTACGGGTGCTGCTGGACCCCTCCGGGCACCCCTTCTGCCTGTGGACACAGACAGGTCAGTAGACGAGCGCCTGGGTGTCGTCGGCCAGCGCCTCCTGCACGAAGACCTGCGCCCCCGCGATCCGTACGCCCTCGATCACGTCCTTCTCCGTGATGTCCCGCCGTGCCGCGCACTGCGTGCACAGCGTGAGCCGGCCTCCGGCCAGCACCGATTCGAGCAGGTCGGGGAGCGGAGCCGCGTGCGGCAGCTCGAACTCGGCGGCGCGGCCCGGCAGCGCGAACCACGCCGACTCGCCGGTCAGCCACAGCGAGACGTCCACCCCGCTGGCCACGGCGACCGCAGCCACCGTGAACGCCTGCGAGCATCGCTCGGGAGCATCCGCCCCGGCCGTCACCTTGATCACGAGCTTCTTCGCCATGGTCGAATGGTAGTCCGATGTAGTCCGAACCGTGATCAACCACGGTGCAACCCCATGCGTCGGCCGGCGGTCTCCTGTGCGCGGATACGGAATCCCCACTTCACCTTCTGTGGAGGCGCGCCTTGGAAGTCTCGGAAGTACCCGACGTGCCGAAGGGCCAGAGGAACCCGGAGAACTCGGAGGTCTCACCGGAGGCCGCGGCGTCCGAAGCCGCGCCGCGAGCGCGCCGGCGCGGCCGTACGGCTCTGCTCGTCGCCGGTGCCGCCGCGCTCGGGCTCGTCGCCGGCACGTGCGTCGGATATCTCGTACAGGCGGAGCGCGATCCCACGAAGCTGCCCCCGCTCTCGCAGCCCACGCTCGCGCAGGCCACGGGCAAGGGGCCCGAGCCGCTCTCCGCCAAGCAGGACCGGAAGGTGAAGGTCAACGGTGACCTGCGCGAGCTGTTGCTGAAGAAGCCCAGCGGGGCGAAGGACGCCGACTACCTCGGGGACGACGACGGCTGGATGGACCTCGCCACGTACGCGGGCAACTTCGAGAAGCCGGAGTACGCCTTCAGTGACTTCCTGAGTAAGGAGTTCCGCCGCGTGGCCGTCACGGGCTGGGACGAGGGCGACGACTACGCCGTCGAGATCCGCCTGACACAGTTCCACCAGGAGGAGACCCTCGGTGCCCGCGAGAGCACCGATGACGACCGCTACTGGGCGGGGACCGAGAAGAACGTCAAGTCCTGGCCCATCCCCGGCACCGGCGACGGCGCGGCGTACGTGTACACGCAACCGGAGTCGGATCCGGGCTACCTGCCGTACTACACGGCCGAGGCGCACGCCTGGCGCGGCGACATCGAGATGGAGATCTGGATGGTCGCCGCCAAGCCGGTCCCCAAGTCGAAGATCATGGACCTGGCCAAGCGGCAGATGGAGCGGCTGTGACCGAGATTCCCACGAGCGGAGACGGGCAGCCGGAGGAGAGTCCCGCGGCTCCCGAGGACTCCGCGACAGCCGCGCCCACGAAGAAGCCCGTGCGACGTGGCCGTGTCGCCGCCATCGCCGGTTCCGTCCTGGTGGCCGCCGCGGTCGTTGCCGGGACCGGCTACACCGTCGTGACCGTGAAGGACGCCGACCGGGACGCGGGCGCTCCCGTCTGGAAGTTCCCGAAGGCCAAGGCGGACGCCGGGAAGACGGCTGCCGCGTCCGGGCTCGTCGGCATGCTCGTGCCGTACGACACCGAGGTGTGGACCCGGGGTCCGGACCTCGGCGAGTACGGCTCCGACGCCCTGCTCAGCGGCGAGGAAGCCACTGCCCTGCGCAAGAAGACGCTGCGCGACCTGCCCCGCTCCCAGCGGCGGCAACTGGAGCGGCAGGTCGACAAGCAGCACATCAAGGGCATCGCGATGCGCAGCTACCTCAACGCGGAGAGCCTCAACCACTCCGTGGACGATCACGCGGGCTACACCGCGAGCATCGAGCTGATCCAGATGGACAAGGGCGCAGTCAAGAACATTGCCGCCTTCCAGCGGGACTTCCTCGACATCCTGGACGTCTTCCGCAAGGGGCCGAAGATCGAGGGCCACAAGGACGCCGAGTGCTTCCTGCCGCCCAGGGACGGCAGGGGGAAGCTCGACACGATGTTCTGTTCCGCGTACGAGGGAGACGTACTGATCAACGCCACCGCGTACGGCGTCGAGCCACTGGACACCGAGGGGGTCGCGAAGCTCCTCCGCGCGCAGCTCGACCGGATCTCCGAGCCGGGGGAGGCGGTATGACCGAGCAGCCGGAACAGACAGGGCAGGCAGGGCAGGCGGGGCAGCCGACGGTGACCCAGGAAGCGGCACCGGCGGCACCCGCGACATCTGCGCCACCCGGGATACCCACTACCTCCGTACCCCCCATGCCCGTAGCCCCACCCGCGTTCGCGTTCGCCGACCCCCCGGCGCCCGAGAAGGCGCGTAAGGATCGCCGAGTCCTGCGCGCCGTGCTCCGGTGGACTGCCGCCACCGTGGTGTTCGCGGCGGTCGGTACGTCGGCCACGTACGGCATCACGGAGATGAAGCGGACGGACGTACCCGGCCTCGCGACCGAGTCGGACGGCCGCTGGGAGTACCCGGTGCTCACCAGGCCGCCGCTGCCGTCGGGCAGCCCGGCCCCCTTCGCCGACGAGAACACGGCAGGCGCACACCACGCTGACCTGCGCGAACTCGTGCTGCCCGCCCCCAAGGGCGCGAAGGCCGACAAGGCGCTGCGCGGCGAGGACGGCTGGCTGGCGACGGAGGACTTCCTCACGGAGTTCCCGTCGGAGGAGGACAGCAAGGAGCTCCGGCAGCTGCTCACCGACAACGGCCTGCGGCACATCGCCGCCCGGGGCTGGACCGTGCCGGACGGCACGCATACGCGGATCTACCTGCTGCAGTTCGATACCGCGGCCGTCGCCGAGAAGCTGCGCTTCCGCGGGTTCGGCTACCACAACAGGCCGCCGTTCGCGGTGCGCGGCGCCGAGGGGTCCGTACTCGACGCCGGGTTCCGGGCCGCCTCCCAGGTCGACGACGTCGATCGCTCCGCGTACGTCGAGTCCGAGCCGTACGGCGCCGAGCAGATCCGCCATGCGTACCTCGGCGCCGCTGACACCATCGCGCTGGTCATCCAGTCCAGGAAGGGCACCGCGAAGGCCGTCCCCTTCCAGCAGACGGTGGTGCTCCAGGCTCAGCTCCTCGGCTGAGCCCCACAGCCCCACCACCCCCGCCAGGCCCCGCCAAGGCACACCTCGCCACAGGTGCCGGGCCCCCTCCGCGTAAGCTGGGGCCCGGCCTTGTGTACTGCCCGACCCGCTCATCCGAGGAGCAACCCCGTGGAGATCTTCTTCGAAATCCTGCTGGTCCTGGTCGCTGTGGGCGTCCTCGCCTTCACCGGACTGGCCGTGAAGAAGCTGTACCAGGGCCAGCGCTGACCCCGATTGACCTTCTGACGTCCCCGACGAAAAGCTGCTCATGATCGAGATCCCGTCCGACCTCCACAAGGACCTGGTCCCCCTCGCCTTCCTGCTCGGCAACTGGACCGGCGCGGGCGTGCACGACTTCCCCGGTGCCGAGAAGTGCAACTTCGGCCAGGAAGTCAGCTTCAGCCACGACGGGCGGGACTTCCTCGAGTACCACTCGCGCACCTGGGTCCTCGACTCCGAGGGCAACAAGGTGAAGCCGCTGGAGACCGAGACCGGTTACTGGCGTATCGACTCCGACCGCAAGGTCGAGGTCGTGATGGTCCGCGACGACGGCGTCGTCGAGGTCTGGTACGGCGAGCTGGCCGACAAGAAGCCCCAGATCGACCTGGCGACGGACGCGGTCGCGTGCACGGCGGCCTCGGGCCCGTACAGCGGCGGCAAGCGCCTGTACGGCTACGTCAAGAGTGACCTCATGTGGGTCGGCGAGAAGCAGACCCCCGAGGTCCCGCTCCGTCCTTACATGTCCGCCCAGCTCAAGAAGGTCGTCACCCCCGAGGACGTCGAACGCTGGGCCAAGGTCCTCCCGGACGACATGCCGGACGACGGGATCGCCTTCTTCAAGTAGGCAGCCTGCCCCTCGGCTTCACAGTGGCCCCCACCCTCGTGTGCTGGGGTCACTGCATGTTTCGGTGCCGGCTCGGGGTTAACAGATTTGTTCAGCAGTCCACTGCAGTTGCGCGGTTGAGAAAGCGCGCGGGCTGCTCAGGCACCGGATCGCTGTCGGCGACATCCTCGTGACACGCACCGGAACCATGGGACGGGCGGCACTTGTCACGGAGCACGAGCACCAGTGGCTCTACAACTCCCATTTGCTGCGCGTGCGACCGCACGATCTGACACAAACGCCGTACCTCGTCGCCTACCTCGCCCGCCGGGCAACGGCCGACTGGCTGGAGCGCCGGGCCGTCGGAACCACCGGCATGCGGTCGATCACCGTACGAACCCTGTCGGATCTGCCGGTCATGCTTCCACCGCTGGACAAGCAACGGGAAATCGGAGCCGCCCTGGCCGCGGTGGACGAGAAGATCAGGGCTCATGAGGAAATCGTCCGGACGACCAGCGCCCTGCGCGACACCCTCTCGGATCTCCTGATGTCGGGTCGGCTGCAAGCCCGTCCGTGATCAGCGTTGACACTTCTACACTGGGCCTGTGGTGAGCACCGGAAGCAGTGCCGAAGGCACTGACTGGAAGAGTGATCTGCGGCAGCGCGGGTATCGGCTGACGCCGCAGCGGCAGCTTGTGCTCGAGGCTGTGGACGCGTTGGAGCATGCGACGCCCGACGACATCCTCGTGGAAGTGCGGAAGACGGCGTCGGGGGTCAACATCTCCACCGTGTACCGGACGCTGGAGCTTCTGGAGGAGCTCGGGCTGGTGTCGCACGCCCACCTCGGGCACGGGGCGCCCACGTACCATCTCGCGGACCGTCATCACCATCTTCACCTGGTGTGCCGGGACTGCCGGAACGTCATCGAGGCGGATGTGTCGGTTGCCGCCGAGTTCACGGCGAAGCTGCGGGAGAGCTTCGGGTTCGACACCGATATGAAGCACTTCGCGATCTTCGGCCGGTGCAAGGACTGCGCGGGCAAGAGCGCGAGCAGGAAATAAAACAGGTAACTACTCGGTCGTAGGCTGTATGCCCATGAAGAGTCCTCTGCTGTCCCTGCCCGGTGCCGTGCCCGCCGAGGGTGTGGACGAAGGCGTCGCCGCGCACTACGGCGACCTGTTCCGCGAACAGCGTGCCCTCGCCGACGGCACGGGTTTCGTCGATCTCTCGCACCGCGGCGTCGTCACCGTTTCCGGAGAGGACCGGCTCAGCTGGCTGCACCTGCTGCTCACCCAGCACGTCTCCGATCTCCCGCCCGGCCACGCCACCGAGGCGCTGGTCCTCTCCGCGCACGGCCATGTCGAGCATGCGCTGTATCTCGTCGACGACGGGACGACCACCTGGGCGCACGTGGAGCCCGGCACCCAGGACGCGCTGATCGCGTACCTGGAGTCGATGAAGTTCTTCTACCGCGTCGAAGTCGCGGACCGGACGAGCGAGTTCGCGGTCGTGCATCTGCCGGCCGGTTCCATCGCCGAGGTGCCGGAAGGCGTCGTCGTACGCGAGATGTCGTACGGGCGTGATCTGTTCCTGCCTCGCGGCGACCTGGAGTCGTACGCGGCGGACGGCGAGAAGCACGGCCCGGTCGCCGGGATCCTGGCGTACGAGGCGCTGCGCGTCGAGCAGCACCGGCCGCGGCTCGGTTTCGAGACCGACCACCGGACGATTCCGCACGAGCTGGGCTGGATCGGCTCGGCGGTACATCTGCAGAAGGGCTGCTACCGGGGTCAGGAGACCGTCGCCCGCGTGCAGAACCTGGGCAAGCCGCCGCGGCGGCTGGTCTTCCTCCACCTGGACGGCAGTGAGGTGCACCTGCCGCCGCACGGTACGGAGATCCAGCTCGCGGAGGAGGGCCCGGACGGGCGCAAGATCGGTTTCATCACGACATCCGTACGCCATCACGAGCTCGGCCCGATCGCTCTGGCTCTGGTGAAGCGGAACGTGCCGCTCGACGCACCGCTGATGGCCGACGCGACGGCCGCCTCGCAGGAGGCCGTGGTCGAGATGTAGGGCGCAGTCTGTCGCGGGGGCTACATCTCGAGCAGGACCGTGAACGGGCCGTCGTTCGTCAGCGATACGCGCATCTTGGCGCCGAAACGGCCCGTCGCCACCGTCGCGCCCAGGGAACGGAGCTGGGCGACGACCTCGTCCACGAGGGGTTCTGCGACGTCGCCGGGGGCGGCGGCGTTCCAGGTGGGGCGGCGGCCCTTGCGGGCGTCGCCGTAGAGAGTGAACTGGCTGATGACGAGCAGCGGCGCGGCGATGTCGCTGCAGGACTTCTCATCGTCGAGCATCCGGATCGACCAGAGTTTGCGGGCCAGTTGGGCCGCCTTCTCCTTGGTGTCCTCGTGGGTGACGCCCACCAGGACGCACAGCCCTTCGCCGTCGATCTCACCGACCGTCTCGCCGTCGACGACCACACTCGCGCCGTCAACCCTCTGTACCACTGCACGCATACGGACCATCATGCCGTGCGTCGGCTTGACCTCCGTAGGGGGTCTTCTTAGGTCTTCTTATCACTCCTTAAGCCTCCATCTGGGGCGTATCGGATCCACTCCGGCTCATAGCAGCCAGCGGGGGTGGCACGATGCATCCACACGCCGGTCGAGGGGACGGTTGAGGCAAATGAGCACCATGAGCACATCGGGGATCGGGCAGTCGCCACCTGCGGTTGCGGGGGGCATCGCGGGGGCCGGGGGAGCAGCAGCACATTCGGGTACGGGCCATTCGATTACGGCGCCTCCGGTGGGGGTGCGTCCGCCCGCGCAGCGGACGGACAGCCCGCCGGTCGAGCGCGATCTGTCGGGGCTGGGGCTGCCCGAGCTGCGGACGATGCGGCGCGGCGCCCAGCGGGACGAGGCGGACCTCAGCTATGTACGCCGGCTGGTCCAGGGGCGGATCGACATCCTGCGGGCGGAACTCGGGCGACGGGCCGAACCCGCCCGGGCCCGGTCGTCCGCCGCGGCACCGGTTGCGGAGGAGGCCTCGTCCACCTCGTCCGTCGTGGAGCGGCTGTCGGAGATCCTGACGGACGCGCCCGCACGGCAGCGCTCGTCGGCCCGGCACGTCACGCTCGGCACGCCGCAGAGCGATGAGTACCGGCGGCTGGCCGCGGACATGCTCGCGGAGGTGGAGCTGTCCGACCTCGAGGCCCGTACGGATCTGGAGCTGA
This sequence comes from Streptomyces vastus, assembly GCF_039532825.1. Classification (NCBI taxonomy): domain Bacteria; kingdom Bacillati; phylum Actinomycetota; class Actinomycetes; order Kitasatosporales; family Streptomycetaceae; genus Streptomyces; species Streptomyces vastus. Next base: position 21,497 of record NZ_BAAASJ010000001.1, on the reverse strand, counting down.
ACACCGCGATGGGGCGCCTCGTACGGTACGAGCAGCAGGTCTCGCGCCGGCGCCGGCAGCTCCAGCGGACGGCCGACGACTGCAGCGCGGAGATCGCGCGCCGGTACCGCGAGGGCGAGGCACACGTGGACGACCTGCTGATCTGAGGGTGGGTTTTCTGACCCTCCTGAGCCGCGCCGTGCGAACGAGTGAGGATTATCGGCTTGGCTCGACCGTGCTCGGCACGGGTCACCCGGCGTCACCTCGTGCGACGCCGGGTGAATTGGGTGAGCGCTTCCTTCGCCCTTCATCAGGGCTGTACGGGCGCTGACCGACGGCCCGCCAGAGTGGCGTACCCGAACCACACTGGAAGGGGAAAGACACATGGGCAGTGCTGTGCGACCACAGCGCAGGGCCGTTCTCACCGGAGGACTGGCGGCGGCCACCGCGGCCTTCCTCACCGGCTGTTCGTCGAAGACGGACGGCGGCGCGACGGCGGAGACGGCCTTCGGCCGCGGGGGCTGCGCAGAAGGCCCCCTCGTCACCGCCACCGGCCGCGGGCGGTGAGCGGACGGACTCGCCGTGGGCGGCGTTCGCGAGGCTGATGGACGGCAACAAGCGCTGGTCGACGGGGACCTTCGGCATCCGGACCGGGACCCGCGCCGGCGTCAGTTCGTCGCCGAGGAGCAGGACCCGTTCGGCGTGATCCTCTCCTGCATCGACTCCAGGGTGCCGCCGGAGTTGCTGTTCGACACCGGGCTCGGGGACCTGTTCGTGATGCGTACAGGCGGGCAGGTGGTCGGCGACGTGGTCACCGGTTCCGTCGAGTACGGGCCGATGACCTCGGGCACTCCGCTGATCGTCGTCCTCGGGCACCAGCGCTGCGGCGCGGTCAAGGCGGCGCACAAGGCGCTGAAGGACGACAAGCCGCTGCCGGGCAACCTGCAGTCGATCGCCGAGGCGCTGCGCCCGGCGTACGAGGTGATCGCCAAGGAGAAGCACGCGGATCCGGTCGACGCCATGACCCGCGTGCACATCAAGCAGACCTCCGCCGATCTGCCGTCCAACAAGGATCTCGGCCCGCTGGTGAAGAAGGGCGACCTCGCCGTCGTCAGCGCGTACTACTCGCTCGACACCGGCCGAGTGGAAGTCCTCACCGGCGCGCCCACCGCCTGACGCAGCGCGACAGGCACACAACAGGCAGGCCCGGCATACCTGCGCGGGTATGCCGGGCCTGACCGCGCGCGTCATGTGGTCGGGCCGGAGCGCTTCCCGCGTAGTCCGCGTACGCGGACTACGCGGGAAGCGGGCGGCAAGTGGATCTAAGCGCGGCGGCTGTGGAGCCACCATGCCCCGCCACCGAGTACCAGGACGGACGCGGCGATGCCGACCGGTACGCCGATGGGCATGCCGTCGTCGCCCTCACCGTCCGCGTTGTTCGACGCGGGCTCCGCCGCCGGTGTCGACGTGCCCGTCTTCGGCTCGCCCGCTGCCGTGCCGGACGAAGGTGCCGCCGTCGTGGGCTCCTCCGTCGGGCTCGGGCTCACGGGCTTGGCGCCGGGGGCGGCGGGCTTCAGGTCCAGGCGGGGGGCGGGGTTGCCGTGGCCGTGGCCGTCCGAGCCGCTGGCGTCGTCCAGTTCGATCCAGCGGTCCACCTTGCCGTCGCTGTAGCTCTGCACGGTCTTGAAGACCAGCGACTTGGCGTCGGGCAACTGCCGTACGGTGACGACGTATTCGGCGTCCTCCCCGACGGCGAGCTTCGGTCCGGAGACGGTGTAACCCCGGTCGGTGGGGGTGAGCTTCCAGCCGTCCGGGCCTTCCTTGTAGGTGATGTCGCCGGGCGCGATGCCCTTCGGCAGGATCACCTCCAGCTTGCTGATGCCGGCCGAGCCGGACTCGGACTCCGCGTGGAAGGTCAGCGTGACGTTCTGGTCGAGGGCCCGGGCGCCCTCCGCCTCGACGTCCGCATGGGCGGCGGCCGGTCCCGCGGTGGCGACGGCGACCGCGAACGCGGCTGCCGTGAGGCCGCCGAGGGCGCCGGCACGGCGCAGGCCGCGGGCTGGGGCAAGGGTCGGGTGATGCACTGGGACTCCTCGTACCGATGGTCGATGTTCAGGGGGCTGAGTTGGGGTTTTCCGGAGTGCCGCCGCCCGGCCCATGAGCCGGGCGGCGGCGACGTACGCCTCGTACAGGGCCGTACGGGATATCAGGCAGCCGCCGCGGCCGGCGGCCCGTGGCCTTCGGCCTCGTCCAGTGAGTCGATCAGTGAGCTGCGGGCGCGTGCCACGCGTGAGCGCACCGTGCCGACCGGGCAGCCGCTGAACCGCGCCGCCTCCTCGTATGACAGGCCCAGCATCTGGGTCAGTACGAAGGCCTCGCGGCGGTCGTAGGGCAGTGCGGCCAGCAGTTCCGCGAGGGCGATGCCGTCGTCGAAGCCGGGCAGGCCGCGCGGCTGGGCGCGTTCGGCCGCCGACTGCCAGTTGTCCCGGTCCGACAGGCGGGGCCGGGCGGAGGCGTAACGGATGTTGTCGACGACCGCGCGGCGCGCGATGGCCAGCAGCCAACTCCGCGCCGAGGAACGGCCTTCGAAACGGTGCAGGCTGCCGAGGGCCCGCAGGAACGTGTCCTGGGTCAGGTCGTCGGCCGCTTGCGGGTCGGCGCCCAGGTACGTCACGTAGCGGCTGACGTCCCGGTGGAGAGCGCGGACGAACTTCTCGACGGCGTCCAGGTCACCGCCACGGGCGGCGAGCGCCCAGGACGTTATCGACTCGTCGTGCGGGCAGGGCGAGCTGTGCAGGGCAGGAGTGAACACCTGTGTCCTTCTCGGGGTCCGGGAACCAGCCGGAGCAGAGCTCGGCGGTTCCGGTGACTGTTGACTCCGGCTGTCGTCAGAGGACAGCGGGCCCGGCGGGCGGGCCACGAGAAGTGATGGCGTATACGAGGAGGAGTTGCCGCAGCGCGTGAACCGTACGGCCCCTCGGGGCGCGGACGCGCGGGCGGTACGGCGGCGTGGGCAGCCGGAGCGGCAGCCGCAGGGGAGCGACGAGCCACCCGGCGAGGACCCGCAGGATACGGAAGGCGGCGCGCTCACCGTGGGCGAGCCACAGGCCGCACAGCAGGGTGGCGGCCAGGTGGGCGGCGAGCATGCCGGTGGGAGACATGCCGTATATGAGATGCCCCGCGTGGGCCGTGGAGGCCGAGGCGTCCATCGAGGACATGCCTGCCATCCCGTGGCTCATGGAGTGCGCGGTCGTCGCCGCGCCGTCGGGGTGTGTACCGCTTCCCGGCGGCGTGCACAGCAGAGAGCGCACCCACCGCTGCGCGAGCGACGCCGGTTCCGGTCGTACGACCGCCTGCGCGAGCGAGAACACCGCGTGGAGGGCCACCTGGGTGGCGACCGCGAGGGAACCGACCACTAAGAGTCCACGCTCCCGGCCGGCCAGACCCCACGCCATGCCTCCCGCGGCCACGGCTCCGGCGGCCAGTGCCCAACCGGGCACCGCGACACCGGACGTCATCACGTGTCCCTGGACAGCGAACAGCACGCAGACGACCGCGAACATCGCGGCCCTCAGCGTACGAACACTTCGTCCAGCACTCATGGCGGCTTCATCCTTGCACCGGCTGTTGGGCCGTCACAGCCCAATACGGACAACCACCGGGTGCGCCACTCAATCCGGCGGATGTGATCCAGGCCACGGGCAGCGCCACTGCCGGTATCACTTCGGTTGGGACACGCCGCCGGATGGCGCATCCGGCCTGCGCGTCGGCAAATGGTGCATAAAGTGCATGATATGACGAAACGTAATATCGCCTATCTGGCGTGCGCAGCAGCAGTCATCGGGACGGGGCTCGGGGCCGCCCCGCCGACCGCGGGCCATACGGTCCACGTGGTCCATCCGGGAGAGTCGATCCAGAAGGCGGTGGACGCCGCCGAACCGGGAGACAGCGTTCTCCTGCGTCGCGGCACCTACCGTGAGAGCGTCAACGTGAGCACACCCGGGATCACCCTGCGCGGCGTGGACAGCGGCGTCGTGATCAAGCCGGGCACGAAGCGGGCTGCCAACAGCTGTGCCGCGGGCGGCAACGGCATCTGTGTGGTGGGGACGAAGGACCGCAGAGTCGAGGGCGTCACCATCGCCTCGCTGAAGGTGACCGGTTTCGCCAAGAACGGGGTGTACAGCGCGAGGACCGACGGTCTGAACGTGCGGAACGTGACCGCGGTGAAGAACGGGGTGTGGGGCATCGCCCAGGAGGGTTCCGTCCGCAGTGTGTTCCGGTGGAACACCGCCCGGGACAACGGCGACGCGGGCCTGTTCCTCGCCAACACGGTCACGGCCGAGCAGGGCGCGGCGAACGCCCTGGGAACGGTGGTGGAGCACAACCGGCTGGAGGGCAACCGCATCGGCGTCACCGTCCGGCGCCTGCGGAACCTCAGCGTCGCGGGCAACGACGTCACCGGCAACTGCGCCGGAGTGTTCGTCGTCGGAGACGAGAACAAACCGCGGGCCGGTGACCTGGCCGTACGGGACAACCACATCGCGCGGAACAACGAGTACTGCCCGAAGACCGAACGGCTGCCCTTCCTGCAGGGCTCCGGCATCGTCCTGACCGGCGCCGAGAGGACTCTCGTGACCGGGAACGAGATCACGGACAACGTCGGCAAGTCGCCGTTGTCGGGCGGCATCGTCCTGTTCAAGAGCATGGTGGGCGTCACCAGCGAGCGGAACCGGATCAGCGACAACCGGCTGGAGGGCAACGCCCCCGCCGACCTCGTCAACACGGACACCGGCACGGGCAACACCTTCGAAGGCAACTCCTGCGGGGCGTCCAGGCCCGCGGGACTGTGCTGACCGGCGCCGCCCGTATCCACCGCATCACCGCATCCACCGTATCCACGCGCGGAGCAAGAGACGCGCGGAGCCAGAGAAGTGAAGGAAGGAACGCGGCACATGACGACCGCACAGACTGCCCCACCGCCGTCCATGAGGCTGAGGGAGCTCGTGTTCGGAGCGGCATGTGCCGCCGCCCTCCGCGCAGCCGTCCGGCTGGGGGTTGCCGACGCTCTCGGTGACGGCCCCATGGCTGTCGAGGACCTCGCGGGCGCGGTGAAGGCCGAACCCCGGCCGCTGCGCAGGCTGTTGAGGGCCCTGTCCTGTTACGGCGTCTTCGCCGAGCGGCCGGACGGGACGTTCGCGCACACCGACATGTCCCGGCTGCTGCGCGAGGACGACCCGCACAGTCTGCGCAACATCTCGCTGTGGTGTACGGAGCCGTGGACCTGGGACGCGTGGCCCCGGCTGGACGAGGCGGTGCGCACCGGACGGAACGTCGTCGAGGAGCTGTACGGCAAGGAGTTCTTCGTCTACCTCAATGAGGACGCCCCGGAATCGGCCGACGTCTTCAACCGCGCCATGACGACCTCCAGCGTGCAGTCCGCGCGGGATGTGGCCGACTTCCTCGACCTGTCGGGGAGTTCATCGGTCGCCGACATCGGGGGCGGCCAGGGCCATGTGGTGGCGAGCCTGCTGGAGAAGTACCCCTCGATGCACGGTGCGCTGCTCGACCTGCCGCGGGTGGTGGACAACGCCGATCCACGGCTTCGTGTGGGCGGCGAGTTCGGGGACCGGATGCGCATCGTGGCAGGGGACTGCCGGGTGGCCGTCCCGGTCAGGGCAGATGCGTACATCATCAAGAACATCCTGGAGTGGGACGACGACAGTACGGCCCGGACCCTGCGCAACGTCATCGATGCGGGCGGACCCGGGGCTCGGGTCGTGGTCATCGAGAACCTCGTCGACGACACCCCGTCGATGCGGTTCAGCACCGCCATGGATCTGCTGCTGCTCCTCAACGTCGGCGGGGCCAAGCACACCACCGAGAGCATGACCCGGCGGCTGACCGACGCGGGGCTGGTCATCGGCGACGTACGACCGGTCAATCCGTATCTGCACGCGTTCGACTGCACCGTGCCCGGCTGATCAGCGCGTTTCGCAGACCAACGGCCGCCGGGCCCACGACTGACTGTCGTGGGCCCGGCGGCCGTTGGCTGTCGTGCGCTCCAAACGCTGGTTCAGGCGGTGGGGTGCCGCTCCCAGCGGTAGAAGCAGTGGGCCATCGCGTCCTTCGGGGATCGCCAGGTCGCGGGGTCGTACGCGGTGACATACGCCGACAGCCGCTCGCTGATGTCCCGGAACTCGGGATGTCCGGCGATCTTGGCGATGGCCGGACCGGGGTCCTGCTCGGACTCGATGAGGTGCAGGTACACCTCACCGAACTGGAAGAGGCTGCGCCGGGAGACTCCCACGAGATGCGGCAGCTCGCCTCGGTCGGACTCCTCGAACACCTTGGCGATGTCGGGGGCCGAACCCGGCATCATCCGGGCGACGATCAGGCTCTGGTGCATCGACCTGTCCTCCGTCCTTCCGGCTCAGTCGGTCAGGGACGGCACGGGACGGCGTTCCGCGGCGGCCTGTTCGATGCGGTCCCGGATCAGGGCCATCTGGACCTTGGAGTTCTTGTTGATGTTGTCCGTCATCCAGGCGTCGTCGACCGGTGCGTCCGGCTTCATCGCGAAGTCCTGCGTCCACACCATCCGGGTGCCCTCCGGCACCTTCTCGTACTGCCAGCGGATGTTCATGTACGCGAAGGGCCCCGTCTCGACGCGGCGGGCGCGCACGGTGAGCGCGTCGCGGTCCGTCTCGCGCTCCGAGACCCAGCTCCAGACGGTGCCGTTCTCGTCGGGCTTCATGGTCAGCCGGAAGGTGGTCTTGTCGCCCTCCCGGGAGAGGATCTCGACCGAGGCGTACTCGCTGAACAGCTGAGGCCAGTTCGCCACGTCGTTGGTCATGTCCCAGACCAGGTCCAGCGGGGCGGCGATGGTGATGTCGTTCTCCGTGTGTCCGGTCATGTCACGCTCCTGCCACGAGGGCACCGTTGACGAGGTCGAGGAACTGCCGCGGGGTCTTGCAGCGCTCCGCGTCGGGAGGCAGCGGCGTGCCGTACCGCTTCTCCAACTCGCCCACGACGCCGAGCAGACCGAGCGAGTCGATGCCGAGGGCGTCGAAGCCGGAGTCGCTGCGCTCCTGCAGTTCACCTGGGGCGACGGTGACTCCGGCTGCCTTCTTCATGAGTTCGGACAGCTCTTCCACGGTGATTTGCTCACTCATGCGGTTCCTCTCCTTTGCTCCCTCGCCTGGTTACGAGGCGTCGGTGGCTCCGCGCCGCAGCACGAGCGCCGAGTTCGACCCCATGAGGCCCCGGCTGAGGACCAGCGCCGTGCGCAGTTCGGCGGCACGGGCCCGGCCGGTCACGAGGTCGAGGTCATGGCAGATGTCGGAGACGTTGGGGGTGGGCGGGATCAGGCCGTGCTCCATCGCGAGCACGGCCGCCGCGGCGTCCAGCACGGACGCCGCGCAGTAGCCGCGGCCGATACCGGTCTTGGGGGCCGTGACGGGTACGCGTCCGCCGTGCGCGCCGAGGGCGTCGGCGATCGCCAGCGCCTCGGCACGGTCCGCCTCCGGTACGCCGAGGGCGTCGGCGAAGACGACGTCGATCTCCCCGGGAGCACAGCCGGCCTCCTCCAGGGCGCCGCCGATGGCCCGGGCGAGCCCCTGCCGGGACTCCGCCCAGCGAGAGGCGCCGGTGAACGTGGCCGCGTGTCCGGCGACGGTGGCCCGTACGGTCGCGCCCCGCTCCCGGGCCGCGCGCTCGTCCTCCACGACGAGCATGGCGCCGCCCTCGGCGGGCACGAATCCGCAGGCTTCGGCGGTGAACGGGCGGTAGGCGTGCGCCGGGTCATCAGCGGTGCTCAGTTCCCGGTAGCCGAGCTGACAGACCACTGAGTAGGGGGCCAGCGGTGCCTCGGTCGCGCCGGCCACGATCACATCGGTGCCGCGCCGAGCGGCCCGCGCCGCGTGGGCGAGGGCGTCCAGACCGCCGGCCTCGTCTGCGGCGACGACCGAGCAGGGGCCCTTGAAGCCGCGCCGGATGGAGATCTGGCCGGTGCTGGCGGCGTAGAACCAGGCGATGGACTGGTACGGGCCGACGTAGCGACTGCCCTTCCCCCACAGTTGCTGCAGCTCGCGCTGCCCGAACTCGCCGCCGCCGGAACCCGCCGCGGTGACCACGCCCACCGAGAACGGCGCGTCGCCGGTGTCGGCCTGGCCGAGGCGGGCGTCGTCCAGCGCGAGGTCGGACGCGGCCAGCGCGAAGTGCGTGAACCGGTCGGTCTGCACGAGGTGGCGCTCCTCGACCGCCTCCGAGGCTTCGAAGCCCCGTACTTCGCCGGCCACCCGCAGCGGCAGGTGCTCACAGCCCTCGCGGGTGACCCGGTCGAGGACGCTGATGCCCTCCTGAGTGGACTTCCAGAAGGACTCGGTGCTGGGTCCGTTGGGCGCGATCACGCCGATTCCGGTGACGGCGGCACGCCGCGGATGCGGTTCGCTCATAGCGTCGTCTCCCTTGGCCGGGTCAGGACCACCGCGGACTGGAAACCGCCGAACCCGCTGCCCACGGAGAGCACGTTGTTCAGTCTCCGCTCGCGAGCGACGCGCGGAACGTAGTCCAGGTCGCACTCGGGGTCCGGGGTCTCGTAGTTCGCGGTGGGCGGTACCACCTGGTGGGTCAGGGCCAGCACACAGGCGACGAGTTCGATCGCACCGATCGCGCCCAGGGAGTGGCCCACCATGGACTTGATGGAGCTCATGGGTATGTCGTAGGCGTGCTGTCCCAGGGCCCGTTTCACCGCGGCGGTCTCGTGACGGTCGTTCTGCTGGGTGCCCGAGCCGTGCGCGTTGACGTAGTCGATCGCTGTGCCGGCGAGCCCGGCGTGGCCGAGGGCCGTCTCGATCGCCCGTGCCATCTCCAGGCCTTCCTTGGTCAGACCGGTCATGTGGTAGGCGTTGCCGAAGGTGGCGTAGCCGCTGAGCTCGCAGTACACGTGTGTGCCGCGGGCCAGGGCGTGTTCGAGCCTCTCCAGGACGAGTACGGCACTGCCCTCGCCCATGACGAACCCGTCACGGTTGGCGTCGAAGGGACGCGAGGCATGGGCGGGGTCGTCGTTGTTCGCGGAGGTGGCCTTGATCGCGTCGAAGCAGGCCATGGTGATCGGCGATATCGGCGAGTCCGAGGCGCCGGCTATGCAGACGTCCGCCCGGCCCTCCCCGATGGTGTGGAAGGCGTAGCCGACCGCGTCGAGCCCCGAGGTGCAGCCCGTGGAGACGGTCTGCACCGGCCCGCGCGCCCCGAACCTCTCCGCCACCGCCGACGCGAGCGTGCTCGGCGAGAACGCGCGCTGCAGATGCGGGCCGGCCTCCCGGTGGTCCACGTCCCAGCGCTGTCCGCGATTGCTGACCAGGACGTAGTCGTGCTCGAGGCGGGTGGTGCCACCCACCGCGGTTCCGAGGGAGACCCCGACCCGCCAGGGGTCCTCCCGGCCGAGGTCCAGGCCTGCGTTCCGTATCGCTTCCTCCGCGGCGACCAGGGCGAACTGCACGTACCGGTCGGAGCGTGCGACCTGCTCCGCGTCCAGCCCGTGAGCCGCCGGATCGAAGTCGCACTCGGCGGCTATCCGCGAACGCAGGCCGCTCGGGTCGAAGAAGGTGATGCCCCGGGTCGCCGTACGCCCGCCTGCCAGGAGATCCCAGAACGCCGGTACACCGATGCCGCCCGGGGCGACGACGCCTATGCCGGTGACCGCCACGCGCCCGGTCATGAACCGACCTTGCGTCGGTCGACCGTCCGGCCCCCGGTCGTGCCGGCTCCCTCCGACGCGACCGCGACGGCCTCGGTGCCCTCGGTGTCGACGTGGCCGAGCGGCGGGCTCGGCGCCAGCGGACCGAGGTGGAAGACGAGGCGCGCCTCCGCCTTGCCGACATTGCGGAAACGGTGCCGCATACGGATGGGGATCATGAGCCCCTGCTCCGGCCGCAGCGGCAGGGGATCGCCGTCCAGGTCGACTTCCAGCTTCCCGCAGAGGACGTACACGAACTCCTCGGAGTACGGGTGGTAATGCTCACCGATGCGCTCTCCGGGCTGCACGATGGCCACGCCCATGAAACCGCTGGTGGAGCCGACCGTGGCGGGGGTGAGCATGGCGCGCAGATCGCCGCCGCGCCGGGTGTTGGGCTCAACCTCGCTGAGATCCACGATTCTGGGACGGGGTTTGATCACGACGTTGCTCCGATCGTGTGCTGTGCCGGCATGAGGGTTCGGCCGGCATGAGGGCCGTGGCCGCCGCGACCCGCGTAGGGGACGGATCAGGCTTCGGTCGAGTCAGGCTTCGGGCGAGCGGCGGTCGGTGACGAAGTCCATGCGGGCGAGGCCGAGAAGGCGGGCGAGGTCCGCACCGGGTTCCGCACCGGCGGCTTCGTCCAGGAGTGTCGTCAGCTTGGTCGCGGGGCCGGGGTCCGGGAAGCCGAGGGCCAGCACCGGGTCGGCGGCGTCGAGGCCGCCGCGCACATCGATCAGCCGGACGACCACGTCGTCACGCTGGAAGATCGTGCTGCGCAGCACCGGGCTGTACGGGCTGCCCGCCGCCGCTTCGTCCTGCCGGGCCAGCAGTTCGGCCAGCCGCATGCCGCAGCCGGGCCGCGCCGGGTAGTACAGGGCATGCCGCTCGGCCTGCGGGTCCTCCTGCTCCGCCGTCACATGGTGTACGGCGGGCAGCGCGGCACGGGTGAAGAAGACCCGGGCGGACTCGGGGTCGTCGAGATCCCGGGCCTGCTCCAGATAGGGGTTGATGGCCTCTTCCACGGCCCGTACCTCGGGCTGCCGGGCGACGTGACGCAGTGCGGTGAGCAGGTCGCCGCGCACCTCGATGGCCCGCACGACCCGGTTGCCGTGCATGAACAGGGACGTACGGCACAGCCGGGTGGTGTCGTCGACCCGCGGTTCGGGCGAGGCGTAGTCGGCGAGGATCTTTGCGACGGCGGCCTCACTGCCCGGCTTGACCGTGAAGGTGAGGGCGTGGCGGATCACGCCGTCACCGATCCGGGGCGAGGCCTGGAGACGGCGCTTCGCAGGGGTGGCTTCCGCCGGGCCACCGGTCTCGCGTACGACATGGAAGCGAAGCGACCTGGTGTCCCGGACACAGCTGTGAAGCGGCTCCACCATCTGGACGTGCTCCTCGCTGTTCACCCAGGCGAGGAACGGCGGGGCGCTCTCCCACTCACTGGTGATGAGCCACTGCGAGGGGTTCTCGATCGACTGGCACAACTGGTCGCTGACATGCCCGGGAACGGACGCGACCTGGTTGCACAGTTGCTCGTACGCCTCCAGAAACTGCTGCTGGGCTCCGTCATGAACGTCCACCAGCAGGACGACACGAAGCCGGGAGCCGTCGAACACGGACTGGGAGACACGCTGCGAGACCTGGCGCGTCAGCCGTTCTGAAGCAGGGGCGGACGTAGTGGTCATCCTGCTCACATCTCCTTCACGGGCAGAGGTGGACGTCGGCCGCGGTGCTGCGACATCGGCGTGGCTCGATCCTGTGCCCGTCCCCGGGAGCGCGCGACTCGTATGGACTACGCGGGTGACGGGCCATGAGGGAACCCCGGCACCCAACTGCGCTGAGGTGACCGGGGCTTCGGATGCAGGGGTTCAGACGAGATGGGCGAAGACCACCAGGTTCTCCTTGTAGTCCTTGGCCGAACGGTCGTAGACACCCGCACAGGTGATGAGCCGGACCTCGGCCCGGTGCGTGTCGGCGTACACACGGTCGTCCGGGAACTTGTCCTTCGCGAAGACCTCCGCACTGTCGACCACGAAGGACGCCCTGAGCCCGTCGGCCCGTGTGACGTGGAAGACATCGCCCTTCTTCAGTTCGCGCAGGCGCGCGAACACGGCCGCGGAGGTGGTGGTGTCGACGTGCCCGGCGATGACCGACGTGCCCAACTCGCCGGGGGAGGCTCCCTTGGCGTACCAGCCGACGAGATTGACGTTGTCGGCGGGCGGGGCTTCGAGCTGCCCCTTGGCGTCGATGTCGAGCGGGGTGAAGGGGGCGTCGACCAAGATCTTCGGGATGTGCAGGCGGGTGGGCTCCGAGGGCGGCAGCTGCTTTTCCGCCTTCGCAGGCGGCTCCGTCTGGGGCGGGGGCGTCACCGCCTGGGGTGCGGCGGGCGGGACCTGCTGGGCGGTCGGCGGGTGCAGGGAGCGTTGGACGGTGCCGGAGGAGGAGTCCCCGGCGCCGTACAGGGTGGCCGCCAGAACCACCAGGGCCGCGGCGCACACCATGGTCAGGGCCCTACGGAATCGGCTCTCGGCCGGGGGCTGTTCGTCGCCGGAGGGGGCCTGGCCGGGCGAGGGGGAGGTGCCGGCGTAGGGGGAGTCATAGGCAGAAGGGGGAGAGGGCGGATGGGTAGGACGAGGGGGATAAGAGGGAGGGGGAGCTGCCATCGGGGACCACCTCACTAGGACGCGGCAGCAGGTGGAGGGGCTCGCGGAGGGCTGAGCAGCGTTGGTGAAGTCCGGTGCCGGCGGAAGTGGCGCGGACCCGCGCCCCGAGGGGGCCGTAAGCCCCGAGGGGCCGTAGGCCCCAAGGGGCGCGGGGAACGGCGCGACCAGCCACAACGGACCCGCAGCTTTCGAACCGTATTTCCAGCGGAGCGCTTGGCGGAGCGCCGCCGCGGCTATGTGAGACGGCACGGGGTCAGGCCACGCCCGCGACGCTCTTCTTGCGGCGCGCCGCGTACAGGCCGGCTCCGGCGACCGCCAGGACGGCAAGCCCGCCCGCGGTCACCGACGGCTCGGCCAGTCCGCCGCCGCCGGTGTGCACGCCGCCGTGGGGCTTGTCGTGCTTGTCCTTCCAGTCCTTGCCGTATCCCTTGTCCTTGCTCCAGTCGTCCTCGCCGACCGCGGTGAGTGCGCCGCCGCCGGTGTGCACGCCGCCGTGGGGCTTGTCGTGCTCGTCCTTCCAGTCCTTGCCGTGCCCCTTGTCCTTGCCCCAGTGGTCCTCGCCGACCGCGGTGAGTGCGCCGCCGCCGGTGTGCACGCCACCGTGCGGCCAGTCCTTCTTGTCGTGCTTGCCCTTCCAGTCCTTGCCTTCCTTGCCGTGGTCCTTGCCGTAGGAGGAAGAGTTCTCGCCCTTGGAGGAAGATTCCTGCTGGTCCCAGTCACCCGCGTAAGCGCCGGGAGCGCCGATGGCCAGGACGGCCGCAGCAGCCCCGGTGGCCAGGAGCATTCGAGCAGAGCGCATCTGACGATCCTTCCGCCGTGGCCGGGCAGCCGACACTGCGTCAGCTGAGTCACCCGACCCCGATGTGAACCACCGTCAGTCACTTGTGCCTCGCCCACCACTCGAGACGCTCAGCCGGGTGACGACACGCCGGTCGGCTACCGGTCAGCCCAGTGCCAGGACCGTCGTCAGGACCTGGCGCAGCGTCAATTCCGCATCCTGTACCGGACCTGACGACCGCCATGCGACAAACCCGTCGGGCCGTACGAGTACGGCGCCTGTACGTGTCGTGCCATGGCGTTCCGCCCAGTCCGCATCGTCCTCGGGCGCCAGCTCGCTGCCGGCTCCGGTGCCGAGCCGGTACGAGACGAGCGGCACGGACAACTCCTCGGCAAGGCGGACGGCGGCCTGGTGCCAACCGCTCGCCTCCTCGGCGTCGCCGTCGCTGAGCAGCACCAGGGACCCTTCGTAGAGGTCGAGGGTGGAGATCCGCCGGCCCTGGTGCCGTACCCACAGGTGGGGCGCCCGGCTGCCCGGCTCTCCGGTCAGGGCGAGTTTCTCCGGGACGACCGGGGCCGCGGGATCGGCGCCGACGACAGCGCCGCCCGGGTAACGGTGACCGAGGACCACATTGAGGATGCCCTGCCGCGGACCGCCGCCGACGCCGGGCGGCGGGGCGAAACCGGGGTGGCTGTGCTCGGCCGAGCGGACGGCGGCGCGGGCGCTGGTCGCCTCCGCCACCGGACGCCGTTCGGCGTCGTACGTGTCCAGGAGTCCGTCCCCTGCCCAGCCGTCGAGTACCGCGGCCAGTTTCCAGGCGAGGTTGTGCGCGTCCTGGATACCGGTGTTGGAGCCGAAGGCTCCGGTGGGGGACATTTCATGGGCCGAGTCGCCGGCCAGGAAGACCCGTCCCGACCCGTAGCTGCGGGCCACGCGCTGGGCGGCGTGCCAGGGCGCCTTGCCGGTGATACGGACGTCGAGGTCCGCGTCGCCGACCGCGCGGCGGATGTGGTCGGCACAGCGCTCGTCGGTGAACTCCTCGAGGGTTTCGCCGAGTTCGGGGTGCCAGGGGGCGTGGAAGACCCAGTTCTCGTGGTTGTCCACGGGCAGCAGAGCGCCGTCGGCGTCCGGGTTGGTCAGGTAGCAGACGATGAAGCGACGGTCGCCCACCACCTCGGCGAGGCGGTGGGAACGGAAGGTCACGCTGATGTTGTGGAACAGGTCGCCGGGGCCGCTCTGGCCGATGCCGAGCTGTTCCCGTACCGGGCTGCGGGGGCCGTCGGCGGCGACGAGGTAGTCCGCGCGGATGGTGGTGTGTTCGCCCGTCTGCCGGCTCTTGACCACCGCGCTGACACCCGTGGAGTCGGCGTCGAAGGACATCAGCTCGGTGGAGAACCGAAGGTCGCCGCCGAGTGCCGTGGCACGGTCGAGCAGGACCGGCTCCAGGTCGTCCTGGCTGCACAGACACCAGGAACTCGGGCTGAAGCGGGCCAGCCCGCCGCCCGGGTCGATCTCCTTGAACAGCCACTCGCCCGCGTCGCCGGCCAGCGTGGGCGCCTGCAGGATGCCGTGGTTGCCGGCGAGGGTTTCCGCGGCCTCCCGGATGGCCGGCTCGACGCCGGCCACACGGAACAGTTCCATCGTGCGGACGTTGTTGCCCCGGCCACGGGGGTGGATGGAAGTACCGGCATGACGCTCCACCAGCGTGTGCCGCACCCCCAGCCGGCCGAGAAACAACGAGGTCGACAGGCCGACCAGGGAACCGCCGACAATGAGGACCGGGACCTCGTGGGCCGCCGGACCGGATCGACCGGCTTGACCGTCTCTATCGGCTCTTTCGTTCATCACGCGCCTCCAGGGTGTGGGTCATGTCCACCGACCCGGCCGAATCCGGCCGGGATCTCCATGCATGCCCCGCATTACGGAGGGTGGCCCAAGCTTCACCCGGAGCGATGTGCCGGCCGCGACTCACTCCCGCGACCGGACCACCCGGCCCTCAGGAACGGTGGGCGACCCAGCGGAGGACGGAATCGGTGACCGCGTCGCCGAGGGAGCTGATGGCATCCACGGCGTACCGGTCGCCGGGGCGCGGTGCGATACCGCGAACGGTGAGCGCTGCATACAGGTCCAGCCGGCGCTGGTCCGCGGCGCTGAGGACGACGATGTCCAGACGCTGAGCGGGATCGGGAGGCGGCAACAGGTGGTCACTGCTGCCTCCGTTTCCTCCGTCGCCTCCGTACGCGGCGGGGCGGTGGGCATCGCGTTCGGCATCGGCTGAGGAGACGTATGGGTCGCAGATGGGGTCGCAGCCGGCCCAGACATCCTCGGTCGGGACGAGCGTGTCGCTGAATGCGGTCACCGCGGATCTCCCTTGCTCGGGTGTGTGTCTGCCCGTTGAAGTCGCCCGGCCGGCCGCCGTTGGTTGCACCGTTCCCCGGCAATCCCCCGAACGCCGCAAAAGTATGGATAAGCGCTGCTCGGCCGGATACTCGTGCGCGATGGTACGGACACTGAAACGGCACGGCAGGCACGGCAGGCACGGCAGGCACGGTGTGGCCGACCAGACGGCCGAGACCGCTCAGGCGCCTCAGGCACCTCAGGCACCTCAGGCCGGGCCTGACGAACAGGTTGAGCGGCAGGCGCCGAACACTCCGACGGAAATACCCAAGCGTTCCTGGGGGGCGGTGCTGAAAGGCACTCTGAGGGAGTTCAAGAAGGACGAGCTGACCGACCGGGCCGCGGCGCTGACGTACTACGGGATCCTGGCGCTGTTCCCGGCGCTGCTGGCGTTGATCTCTCTGATCGGGATAGCCGGACAGACGGCGACGCGGGAGGTGCTGGACAACATCCAGCGCCTGGCCCCGGGGGCGGCGCGGGACGTCCTGAGCAACGCGGTGCAGCAGTTGCAGGGCAACGCCGGGATCGGCTCCGTCATGGCGATCGTGGGTCTGGTGCTGGCGGTGTGGTCGGCTTCCGGCTATGTCGCCGCGTTCATCAGGAGCGCGAACGCGGTCTACGACATCCCCGAGGGCCGTCCGGTGTGGAAGGTGCTGCCGGTGCGGGTCGGGGTGACCGTGGTGCTGATGATCATGGCCGTGGTCAGTGCGGTGATCGTCGTGTTCACCGGCGCTCTGGCCCGCCAGGTCGGCACCACGCTGGGCGTTGGTGACACGGCACTGACGGTGTGGTCGTACGCGAAGTGGCCGGTGCTGGTGGTCCTGGTCACGGTCATGATCGCGATCCTGTACTGGGCGACGCCGAACGCGAGGGTCCGCGGCTTCCGCTGGATCACGCCCGGCAGTTTCCTGGCGCTGGTGATCTGGATGGCAGCCTCGGCCGGGTTCGCGTTGTACGTGGCGAACTTCGCCTCGTACAACAGGACTTACGGCACGCTCGCCGGAGTGATCGTTTTCCTGGTGTGGCTGTGGATCACCAACCTGGCGATCCTGCTCGGCTTGGAGTTCGACGCGGAGCTGGCCCGCCAGCGCGCTGTCGCAGGCGGCTACCCGTCCGAGAAGGAGCCGTATGTGCAGCCGCGCGACACCCGGAAGTGGGACGAGGGGGACCGCCGCCGTCTTGAATCCTGAGGTGGTGGATCACCGCCGCGAGCCTGGTGTGAGAGGGCCCTGGGCAGGAAGTCGGCCGGTCATGGGGTTGGTCATGGGAACGATGGCGGATCTGCGTGGCGGGGATCGCCGGCTCGCCAGGTGGTCGATCGGGTGGCGGCCACCCTGGGTGCGGCGGGTCGTGCCCGCGGTGGAGGAGGCGGCCGAGCACACCAAGCTGTGGTGGGCGGCGGCCGGGCTGATGGCCGCTGTCGGCGGGTGGCGCGGCCGTACGGCTGCCGTCGCCGGCGTGGTGTCCATGGCGACGGCACAGGTGCTGTCCAACGCGGTCGTCAAGCAATTGTCCCGGCGGCGCCGCCCGCCACGGGAGTGGGTCCCTCCGGAGGACCTCAAGGGCCGCCCGGCCAGCTCCTCCTTTCCCTCCGGTCACACGGCTGCTGCCTTCGCCTTCGCCGGAGCCGTCACGCCGGTGTGGCCGGCTGCCGGTGCCGCTTGCGGGATGTCGGCGGTGATGGTGGCCGCGGAGCGCGTGCACAGCGGTGCGCACTACCCCTCCGACGTGGCTGCCGGCGGCGTGATCGGGCTGGCCGCAGCCGCCCTGGTACGGGCCGCACCACATCTGCCGTGGCGACGTGTGCTCTGACGTGTGGTGATGCGCCGTCGCGGGGGTACTCGGGCACCCCATCGGACGGCGGAAGAGGAGGCCGCCGATTCTGCGGAAGGGCCGCCGAAGGACAGGCCGACGAAGGACAGGTGAGCACCCATGACAGCAGAGGGCTCCCCTCGCACCGGCAGCGGATCGCAGGAACCGGTCGGCGACCTGGTCCAGCGTGCCTCGCAGCAGCTGTCGCAGCTGGTCCGCGATGAGATGCGCCTGGCGCAGGCTGAGTTGACCGAGAAGGGCAAGCGGTTCGGCAAGGGCGGCGGCCTGTTCGGTGGCGCGGGCCTGGTGGGTGTCTTCACCCTGCAGGCACTGCTGGCCACCGCGATCGCCGCGCTGTCGCTCGTACTGGACGTGTGGGCGGCGGCGCTGATCGTCACCGGCGTCCTGGCCGTCATCACCGCGCTGATGGCGACTCTCGGCAGGCAGCAGGTCGGCAAGGCATCCCCGCCGAGGCCCGAGCAGGCCATGGACAGCGTCAAGGCCGACGTGGCCGAGATCAAGGAGAAGGCACAGCGATGACCAAGGACAAGCCGCCTACGGGCGATGAGGCAGCACGCTCCCCGGAGAAAATGCGTGAGCAGGTCGAGGCGACTCGTGAGGAGCTCGGCGAGACCGTCGAGGCCCTCGCCGCGAAGACCGACGTCAGGACCCGGGCCCAGGAGAAGACGGTGGCCGTCAAGCACCAGGTCGCCGAGAAGAGCACACAGGTCAGGGCCCAGCTGCGGGACAAGGCGGCGCACGCGGCCCACGTGGTGCACGACAGGACCCCGGAGCCGGTGCGTGCCAAGGCCACCGCCGCCACCGGGCAGGTCCGCGACAAGGCGGCGCACGTCGGAGAGCTGGCCCGGGAGAAGGCGCCGGAGCCGGTACGTGAGAAGGCCGGCCAGGGCATGCAGGCGGCGCGGGCCAACCGCACCCCGCTGCTCGCCGCGGCCGGCGCGCTCATCGCGCTGCTGATCATCCGCCGATCCAGGAGGCGTCGATGAAGACCTCGAAGTTCGCCTACAAGCCGGTCGGCATGGCCATGGGCGCCCTCAGCGGCGTCCTGGCCGGTTCGGTGTTCAAGCAGGTCTGGAAACAGCTCGGCCACGAAGAGGACGCTCCCGACGCCACCGACGAGCACCGCACCTGGCGCGAAGTCGTGTCGGCAGCCGTCCTGCAGGGCGCGATCTTCGCCGGCGTCAAAGCAGCCGTCGACCGAGGCGGCGCCGTCGCCACCCGTCGGCTGACCGGCACCTGGCCCGGCTGACCCCTCATGTGCTGAGCGTCCTCACGCCGGGAGCCGGGCCAAGGACAGTCTTAGGCGGGACCGTGCTCATTCGTCGGCCGCGCCGGTCGGTCCACGAGCCGCAGCACGTCCGCCAAGCCGCGCTCACCGGTGCGGTGTTCCGCCGGCAGGATGTAGGTGCGCAGACCGCAGGCCGTCGCGCCGCCGTCGCGGACCGGGTTGTCGCCGACCATGAGCGCGGCGCGGGGGTCGGTGCCGAGGTCGGCGCAGGCCTTGAGGAACAACTCCGGATCGGGCTTTTCGCGGGCCTGTTCGTAGGAGATGACGCAGGTGTCGATCAGGGCGTCCAGGCCGTGGTGGGCCAGGTGGGTGCGCAGGTCCCAGGCGAAGTCGCTGACTATGGCGATGCGCAGTCCGCGTTCACGCAGGGCACACAGGACCGGTTCGGTGTCGGGGTAGGGGATCCAGGCGTCGGGCGCGGTGAGTTCCTGGTATGCCGCCTCCTCCGCGCCTCGCAGGAAGTCCACTTGCTCCCACCATCCGTGCATGGCGCGGCGGTGCTGCTCGGAGGAGAGGTCCCGGCCTTCCTGGAGGGCGACGACGGAGGGCAGCCGGAACGCGGTGCGCAACTGCTCGGAGATCTCGGCCACCGCGCCGGGCTCGTTCAGCGCGGCGAGGCGGCCGGAGGCGGCGCCGACCCGGCGGAGCCACGTCTCCAGGTCGATCATCTGGAAGACGGTGTTGCTGAAGTCGAGGAGGACGGCCTCGACCGGAGGCACGGGCGCGGCCATCTCGGCGTCGCTGGGGCGGTAGGCGCTCGGTGTTTCGAACAGGGTGTGGATCACAGGGAGGGCTCTTCGGGTTCGGCCGTCTCGACCTCGACCGTCTCGACGGGGACTCCGAGGTCGCGTATGGCCGCGAGTTCCGCGTCGGGGGTGTCGGTGTCGGTGATGACGGCGTGGTAGTCGGCCACGGTGCCGTACGCGTACGTGGCGGTTTTGCCGAACTTCGAGTGGTCCGCGAGGAGCAGCGCCTGTTCGGCGGAGGCGAGCATGGCCAGCTTCACCTCGACGTAGTCGCTCAGGGGGTGGAAGAGGCGGCCCTCCAGGACGGCGGTGGCGGACATCAGGGCGAGGTCGGCCCGGATCCGGGACAGGGCACGGGTGACGGTGGGACCGGTGCAGGAGTTGAAGTCGCCGCGGTAGTGGCCGCCCAGCAGGGTCACGCTCACGCCGGGTGCGGACCCGAGGCGCTGTGCGAGGCCGACGGAGTTGGTGACGACGTGCAGTTGGCCCAGCTCGGCCAGTGCGGGGACCAGGGGGAACAGGGTGGTCGAGTCGTCCATGAGTACCGTACTGCCCGGCCTGATCCGGTCGGCGACGGCCGCGCACAGGGCGTTCTTGGCCGCGAGGGCGCTGTTCTCCCGGAAGCGGGTGGCGGTCTCCATGGTGAGGGCGGGGAAGGCGACGGCCCGTCCGCGCTCCTTGCGCAGCAGATGGCGCCCGGCGAGGTCGTCCAGGTCCCGGTGCATCGTCATCAGGCTGACGTCGAAGTGCCGGGCGAGGTCGTCGATACGGGTCTCGCCGTGTTCGGCGACGTACCGCAGCACGGTCTGGCGCCGCTCCTCGACGGCGGCCTGCGACAGTCGCGTACGCGCGGCCACAGTGCCCCTCCTTCCCGGTCGATCCGGTCTCGCAGTTTCCCATACGGGCCGATGGAGGCCGGGGCCCGTCCGGCTCACGGGACCACCGGACCGTCCACCGTGACCAGCACCTTGACCTGCTCGGGATCGAGGGAAGCGGCGAATGCCTTGGCGGCGTCCTCCAGCGGGAACGTCGCGGTGACGATCTCGGTGGTGTCGACGGCACCCGAGGCGATCAGGGCCATGGCCGTCCGATAGTCCTCGCCGGTGTACATCAGGGTGCCCTCGATGCGGATCTCCCGGTCCTGGACCAGGTCCAGACGTACCGGGGTCGGGCCGGCGGCGCCCACGCCCACCACGACGATGTGACCGCCCTTGGCGACCAGGTCGGTGGCCTGGGCCATGGACTGCTCCCGGGCCACACAGTCGAAGACGACGTCGACCGGACCGCCGAGCGCCGCGTGGACCTGCTCGACCAGGTCGGCGGCGTCGGCGGGCAGGGACGTGTCGGCACCGAGGCGCAGCGCCCGCTTCCGCTTGCCGGCCAGCAGGTCGGTGACGGCGATCCGGCCGGCGCCCGCGTGCCGGGCGGCGAGGAGGGTGAGCAGACCGATCGGCCCGGCGCCGAGTACGGCGACCGTACGGCCGGTGAGTTCGCCGGCCTTCGCCACGGCGTGCACCGGAGTGGCCAAGGGCTCGACGAGGGCGGCCTCGACGTCGGTCATGCCGGCGGGTACGCGGTGGACACGGTCGGCGGGGATGGTGAACAGGTCGGTCATGGCGCCGGGCGTCTGGCAGCCGAAGACCTTCAGTTCCTGGCAGATGTTGTAGTGGCCGGAGCGGCACTGGGAGCACCGGCCGCAGTACAGGTTGGGCTCGATGATCACCCGGTCGCCGGGCGCGAAGTCCTCGGCTCCCTTTCCTCCCGCGGCGACCACGCCGACCGCCTCGTGACCTGGGCGATAGGGCAGGTCGACGAAGGGATGGTGGCCGGCCGCCGCATGGGTGTCGGAGCCGCACACGCCGACGACGGTGGTACGCACGAGGAGTTCGTCGTCGCCGGGCACGGGCACGGGAACCTGCTCGATGGCGATGTCGTCCAGGGAGCGGACGAGTACGCGACGGATCTGCTGAGGCATCGTGGTCACTTGACTGCTCCGAGGGAGAGGCCGCGGACGAGTTTGTCCTGTGCGGCGAAGCCGGCGATGAGGACGGGCAGGGAGACCAGGGTGGCCGCGGCGCAG